>CAYNIG010000080.1:0-17189 GCA_964396995.1 uncultured Saprospiraceae bacterium
CATCCACGGGTGCATTGGGCTGTTTCCTGCTTCGTATACATTCCATCCAATTGCGTATAGGATTAGAAGTAAGTTTGTCGCCTCCCGTATTGGCTGATGCTATTACCGGTTCCATGATGGATAAATTTTGTTCTTCAAGGAGGTTGGGTTCCATACCCATTGAACTGGCAAATCCTTTAGTCAATCCACCCGTTGGAGACACTTTATTTGTGTTCAGATTTAATTCTCCTCCATTGGAATAATAAATTTCAGCCGGGCGCTCATCTCCATTGTGCATGCGTGAACCGAAAGTAACCTGGAATCCTGATGTCAAATCATTGGCTGGGCCGTAATCAAACACAGCAGTGATGGTATCCCAATTTTTCCTGCCGTCCTTCCATTTGTATATCCCACCATTGGCAACTACGCTTCTCGGATGAGATAATCCACTAAACCAATGTACGGTATCTATCTGATGACTCATCCATTGCCCAGGCAAACCGGATGAATAAGGCCAGAACAATCTGAATTCAAGATATTTTCTGGGATCAAAACTATCAGCAGGTCTGTTCATTAGAAATCGTTTCCAATCTGTATCCTCTTGTTTTAATTGATTTAAAAGGCCTATTCTTCGCCATCTTCCGGGCTGATTTACGTTCCAGGTCAATTCTACCATAGTAATTGGTCCAAATTTACCGGAGCGAATAAAGTCATTGGCTGCATGATAATTAGCCCCTGATCGTCGCTGGGAACCGATTTGAATGATTTTGTCAGAAGCTTTTACGGCTTTCAGTGCTGCCCTGTTATCTGCCATAGTTTCAGCAAATGGTTTTTCTACATAGGCATCACATCCAGCTTTGACTGCTTCTATAGCATGCAATGCATGTTGAAAATCTGCTGTGCCAATAAATACAGCGTCGACCAATTTTTTATCATACATCTCTTCATTGTTTCTGCAGGCGACGACATCATGTCCCATTTTCTCTTTCCATTTTGCAGCGCCTTCTTCTCTTCTCATTTTCCAGATATCGGACACCGCTACCAAATCAAAATTTAATTCTTTATAGTGGTTCATAAAACAAGGCATATGTGATTGTTTGTGCCGGTCAGAAAACCCGACCACACCTACCCGTACCCTGTCATTGGCACCTATAATACTGGAGTAACTTTTGGCACTAAAGGCATTTGCACCGGCATAAAATCCAGCAGTGGTCAGTAAGCCCTGCTTTACAAATTTTCTTCTATTCGTATTCATGGATATATTTTTTTTTCAAGTTTATATTTTTTAAGGTAGTAAGATATTAAAAATCGATTTGACTGTGAAAAAATTTGTTGTAAAATCTCATTTTAATGGGTTCAAAGGTACAAGGTTGACTTCAGCGAAGTCATATTATGTTGATACAGGCTTTCTTCCTTTTTTTTGCAAAAAATGAATTAAATTTTCAAAATTTCAGTACGTAAATTGAATTTATCTTTTACAGGCTACACTTCGGATTGGAACTTTTATAAAATCTTATTTCTACCGATGATTTAGCTTAGTTTAAAAATCCAGCCCAATAAACGGAGAGTTGACCTGATTGTTACTGACCTGCTACTTTAATTCTCTATTTTTCAATTCCCAAAACAGTCAATTTTGTAATTTGTGGCTTTATATAATAAAATTTCTACCCAAAAATGTCATTAAAAGAAATAGCTAAAATGATTGATCATTCCCTCTTGCATCCTACAATGACGGATGATGAAATGATCGAAGGATGTAAAATAGCTAAAGCCTACGACATGGCTACTGCCTGTGTAAAACCGATGTTTGTAAGTCAAGCTTTTGAAATATTAAGAGGCTCCGACACTAAAGTGTGTTCAGTAATCGGATTCCCTCATGGTAACAGTACTACAAAAATTAAAGTGGCCGAAACCAAGCAGGCGATAAAGGATGGTGCTACTGAAATCGATATGGTAGTTCATGCCGGTAAAGTATTGGGTAAAGACTGGAAGTATATTAAAAAAGACATCAATGCTGTAAACAAGGCATGTATAAAAGGAGGTGCCATTTTAAAAGTGATTTTTGAAAATGATTTTATCCCCGATCAGGCCTCTAAAATCAAACTGTGCAAAATATGTAATGCAGTGAAAGTGGCTTTTGTAAAAACAAGTACCGGATATGGATATGTAAAGTCATCTTCAGGAGAATACAACTATAAAGGAGCTACCACACAAGATGTAATCCTGATGAGAAAATATTGTAAGCCCGAGGTACAAATCAAAGCGGCCGGCGGTATACGGTCATTGGATGATTTGCTGAAGTACAAAGAACTTGGGGTGACTCGCGTAGGTGCTACTGCAAGCGTAGCCATGTTGGAAGAAATGAAAAAAAGGTTAGGTTTGGAATCAGATCAAACTACGATTACTGAAACAAAAGGGTATTAATATGTTTTCACTTGGATTTGTAACTGCCATTTTACCGGATCATACACTGGAAGAAGTATTTCAATATGCTTCTGCAAATGACTTTGGTTGCATAGAAGTAATGTGCTGGCCGTCCACCAATACGGATACACGACGGTACGCCGGAGTAAGTCACATAGATGTAGATTCATTGACTTCTGGAAAAATAAATGAGATTAAAGGTTTTCAGGCAAAATACAATGTAAAAATATCTGGCTTAGGCTATTACCCTAATCCTCTGGATCCGGATTCGTTTTCATCCTCTTTGTATATCGATCATATTAAAAAAGTCATCACTGCCTGTAACTCATTGGACATACCTGTGATGAACACTTTTGCTGGAAGAAATCCTACAAAAGATGTGGATTATAACATTGGACTTTTCAAAGAGGTTTGGCCTGAAATCATCCATCATGCAGAAAATCAAAATGTGAAAATAGGCATAGAAAATTGCCCTATGTTATTTACGAAAGATGAGTGGCCGGGAGGTAAAAACCTCGCCACTACTCCATTCATTTGGGATCAATTATTTACTATTATTCCTTCGCCCTATTTCGGCCTCAATTATGATCCGTCTCATATGATTTGGCAAATGATGGACGAAATAGCACCCATCTATAATTACAAAGATCGTTTGCATCATATCCACCTCAAAGATGTAAAAATCTACAAAGACAAACTGGACAGGGTAGGAATCATGGCCTATCCATTGCAATATCATAGCCCTAAACTACCTGGATTGGGTGATGTACGATGGCGTGAGTTTTTTAGTGCGCTTACGGCAGTGGGATATCGCGGACCTCTTTGTATAGAAGTAGAAGATAAAGCATTTGAAAAACATCAGGATGATGTGTATATGGCTATCCGTACTGCTAAAAATTTTGTGTCACAGTTTTTACCCTAGCTTTTAAAATGGGAAATGCAGACCCGGGCGTTTTGAAAAAAAACCAGAAAATTAATGTCTTTATCAACAGGCGTAGGAATGTAAACTATAAACGTGTTTAATTAAATATAGATCTTTATGATTCTTTTTTAATTGAAATGAACTAAAATAGAATGCAACCTGAAAAATAATTAAAATCAAGCATGGAAAAAATATACTGTTTCGGTGAACTACTATGGGATATGTTGCCTTCGGGTAAACAACCGGGAGGAGCACCAATGAATGTAGCCTATCATCTCAATAGATTAGGTCTGGAAGCCAAACCGATTACTGCTGTAGGAAAGGATGATTTAGGGAAGGAGTTGATTGAATTTTTAAAGTCAAAAAATATCAGCACCGATTATGTATTGGAAAATGCTCAACCCACCGGGCAAGTATTGGTATCTTTAAATGAAAAAAATGAAGCCAGCTACACTATTCAGGCACCGGCAGCCTGGGATTTTATTGAATTGCCTAAGGAATCTTTATCGGAAATAACGGGCACAGAATTTATTTTGATTTTTGGATCTCTCGCTTGCAGAAATTCAATCAATAGGGAAACTTTAAACAGATTGGCATCTAAAGCGGCATTAAAGGTTTGCGATATCAATCTTCGCAGTCCTTTTTATAATAAAGATTTAGTACATCATCTGTTTTCCATCACGGATTGGATAAAAATTAATCACGAGGAATTGATGCTCATTACATCATGGTATCGGGATGATTTGATCTCAGAAGAAATGCAAGCCCGATTCTTATTGCATACTTTCCCTGATGTTGATTTGATATTGGTAACCAGAGGTGCTCACGGTGCAGCCTATTATGATAGGGAATCCAGCGCTGAGCATGCCGGCTTCAAAGTGCAAGTAGCAGATACCGTAGGTAGTGGTGATTCATTTTTAGCCATGTTTATTTCAAAAGCACTGAATGGGATAGATCCTGAAGAATGTATAAAATATGCCTGCGCTATGGGTGCTGCAGTAGCCAGCCAGAATGGGGCTACACCTGATATTGACCTGGATCAGGAGATAAAAAAACTTATGAATTAAACAATATTGAAGAATTAATTGTTTTAGCTGACTTATGGAAATTGGATTGTATTCTTTTGCTGAAATGCCGATGGAAGGAAATAAATCTGCTAACGGCGTCAAACGAATGGATGAGCTGTTGGAAGAAATAAAAAGTGCGGATGAATTGGGATTAGATGTATATGCAATAGGAGAACATCACCGGCCGGATTATTTAGTTTCTGCCCCTACGGTAGTATTAGGTGCAGCGGCTGCCATGACCAGGAATATAAAACTATCTACTGCGGTCACCGTATTGAGCAGCGAAGATCCGGTCCGTGTCTTCCAACAATTTGCTACCATAGATTTGATTTCGCATGGTAGGGCTGAGATCATGGCAGGAAGAGGATCTTTTATTGAATCATTTCCCTTATTCGGATACGACCTCAATGATTATGATTCATTGTTCAAGGAGAAATTGGAATTATTAATCAAACTAAATAAAGAGGAAAGAGTGAAATGGCAAGGCGTGCATAGACCAGCTATTCACAATTCTGCAATCTACCCCAGGCCGTACCAAAAAGAAATGCCTATTTGGATTGCAGCCGGCGGTACTCCTGCATCTGCAGTACGAGCCGCTACATTAGGTTTACCCCTTGCACTTGCTATCATCGGCGGATCATTAGACCATTTCGTACCTTTCATCGATTTATATAAAAACACGTGGGCAAAAATGAATCATACCCATGCCATGCAAATAGGAATCAATGTACATGGTTTTTTGTCTGTATCCTCTCAAAAGGCCGCTGATGATTTTTATATACCTCATGAGGAAGTGATGAATCGAATAGGACGGGAGCGTGGTTGGGGGCCTTCTACCCGCGGACAATACGAAGGTATGCGATCAAGACATGGTGCCTTATTCGTAGGTAGTCCGCAGGAAATAATAGACAAGATCATGTATGTACACCAAATATTTGGCAACACCCGATTATTAATGCAAATGACGGTAGGCCCTACTCCTCATCAGCTGGTAATGAATTCTATCGAATTATTTGCCACTAAAGTAGCACCTGTAGTCAAATCATCCATTCTATGAGCATCATTAACGGTTATATCAAGGACAGTCAGCATTATACTCAATATCCTTCAGAATTGCTGATTCAATCCGGATTTTGGATCATACGGTATAAAGACAATCATGGCCATACCCAACAGCTGGCCTGGGATGAACAAAAAATCATCAGTAAAAAAGATATCTCCTCTTATACCGAATACCACCTGAGAGATAATAATCAGTTTTATTTCAGGTCAGATGATCAATACCTGGTAAAAAGAATGCATCCGAAAACGAGTATTCACAGATGGCTTAATCATAATCCTGCCTTTCCTGTCGTAATGGGTATATCAGGTCTGCTGGTAATCGGGCTTATCAGTTTTTGGTTTGCTTTACCCTCCATCAATGACAAAATAAGCAACGCCATTCCTATAGAGACTGAAAAAAAACTTGGCGATCAGATGATCAAAGCAATCCTTGAAAAAGAAGAAGTACTGGATAGTATCTCGATTAAAGTAAATGAATATTACCAAGCCCTGGATAAAAAAAGCAAGTATGATATCCGGATCTCCGTGATAAAGTCTGATATCCTCAATGCCTTTGCTGTACCCGGAGGCAATATAGTGATCTACAAAGGGATGTTGGATAAAATGAAATCGCATGAAGCACTCGCTGCTTTGCTTGGTCATGAGTCTACCCATATTGAACACAGGCATTCATTAAGATCACTTACACGCAGTCTGGCTTTTTCAGCTGTAATAGGTATTATATTCGGTGGCCATGACCTGGCTTCGGTATTGGCTTCCAATGCATCAAAATTCAGTGGCTTAAAATATTCAAGGTCATTGGAAGAAGATGCAGATCAGGGCAGTATAGAACTGATGAAAGAAAAAAAAATTTCACTACAGGGCATGATAGACCTGATGACCACATTAAATGAAGCTGACAGCTCGGGCTTAGATTTGGAATTTATGCAAATACATCCATTAACAGAGCGAAGACTGGAGGTAGCCAGGACCGCCATGATGGAACAAAAGAATGCTGAAAAGAGTGAAAAACTGGAAGCTGCCTGGGAGAAAATCTCAGAGCATTTAAAATAATCATTCCATCCTAAATCTCCGGATCATTTCGGAAATCCATCCATCGGGATTTTCAAAAGTCTCAATGCGTTTTTATAATATACCTTCTTTAATACATCATCCGGCAATTCCATTCCATACATTTTCCAGAATGCATGGTACCTTTTGTGATATGGAAAATATTCATCGGCTGTCTCCAGAACCCTGAAATAAGTAGGAAACTCTTCCACTACATAAGAATCTTTGCCAAAAAGTATTCGGTCACTGTATTTGGTAAAAAAAGATTTTGCAGCACGGGGTTGCCTTCCCAATTCAGCAATGACTGCGCCTATTTCAACATTCATATTGGGAAGTTCGTCCAATAAAGTGGCCAGCTTGGTTAAGTTGTTTGGATACCATCCCATGTGTGCACTGATAAAATTGGTGTTCTTATGCCTTCTAATAATGTTAAAATGTTCAGTCATCACTTGTTCCCAACTGGCTTCAAAATTTTGTCGGTTTCGACCGCCTCTGGTTTTCAATTCAAGCCATCGTTCATTATTCTCATCTGCGGGTTGCCAAAAAGCAGCAGGATCACCTGAATGTATTAATATCGGTATACCCAGTCTGCCACAAGCCTCCCATACCGGGGCAATACGAGGGTCATCAATAGCGATGCGTTTTCCATTTTTGTCTTTATCATCCATGCCCTGGCTTTTATATATTTTCAAACCACGAGCTCCATTTTTTACATCATTTTCAAGTGCTTTCACGGTGTTTTCTGCCCAGTCTTGCTCATCAATACTTCTTATATTGATATTGGCAAAAACGACATACCTTCCGGGCATAAACGCTTTTCCACTATCCACGTGTTTTTTAAGATTATCTCCCGTGCCTCCGCTTAAGTTTACAATGATCCGCATATTCATTTCATCCATTTCTTTGCTGAGTTTGTTAAGGTAATTTTTATCTACACCTCTGAAATGATGTGAATGAATATCGATAAATGGGAATTTAGCTTTGGTCAGTTTGTGTTCAGGGACCACTAATGAAGACGGTGGGTCGTATTTTTCAAAATCCATTACTTTACTATCTGTAGCGGGCGTAGATACAGAACCCGGAGGATTTGTTGGCTGTGAAATCAACGGTGAACTACCAATAAAAAACAATAAAATGATGCAAATTCTAATTTTCATCTATCAAAAATAGAAGAATAAATTAGTATTTCGACTCAATATTTAACTGATCCAATACTAAAATTTGCCTTGCTATTTACAGCCTGCAGACAATGACAACCAATTCAAATTGAAGGACTTAAAATGAAAAATAACAGAGTTTGGCACATTATTTGAATAAAAACATATTATTAATTATTTTAATATATTATCCCTTTCCAAACTGGGGCTTCACCTGGTTCTTTTCCTTCTTTTCCTCTATTGCTTTGATATTCAAGCACAAATCCGTAGCTGTGATTCAGATTCGTTGCATCAATATGCATTTCAACACGATCCGCATTATAGGGCAAATAGGGCTAAAATAGAAACTCATGCAAAGAATTACAAATCCAATCAACTATACAGAACAAATAAAATCCGAATTCCGGTAGTGGTGCATGTACTTTACAATGCAGATGCTGAAAATATTCCCGATAGCCTGATTCACTCCCAAATCGCTGCACTCAACAGGGATTTTGGGCAATTATTAAGTTCAAAATACACATCAGCTTCCGCTTCCAAAATAGAATTTGTACTGGCCACAGCGGATCCATCCGGTATACAAACCACCGGTATTACGCGCACAAAAACTACAAATAAAAATTTTCAGACTGGTGCATCCATTATGAATACAAATCAAGGTGGTATAGATGCCTGGCCTGTGGAATATTACCTGAATTTATGGGTAGGGAATATAGCCGGAGTACTTGGCTACGCTTATATGCCAGGCACCATGCACGATGGCGTGGTAATCAATTACCGGTATTTTGGTCTAAACAACAAACCACCATTTCACCTTGGTAGAACGGTTACACATGAAGTAGGTCATTGGCTTAATCTATATCATACCTGGGGCCTGAATACAGGCTGCGAAGCAGACGATGAGGTAGAAGATACTCCAAATAGCTCTGAACCTAATTTCGGATGCAAACTGGATCATCCATCTTGTGGAGTAATAGACATGGTAGAAAATTTTATGGATTACAGTGATGATGCTTGCATGAATCTGTTTACTAAAGGTCAGGTAGATCGAATGGAATCGCTATTTGCACCCGGCGGATACAGGTATGCCATGCTCCAGTCTCCCGGGTTGGATGAAGGTGCTCAGGATCCCTGCTCAAATAAAATCAAAGACAATGGCGAAACCGGAGTAGACTGTGGTGGCACATGCCTGTCTTGTCCCAGCTGCAATGATCAAATAAAAAATGGAAATGAAAAGGATATAGATTGTGGTGGTGATTGCAAGCCATGCGGGTGTGAGAGTAAAGGGGAATATGCAGTGCTGGATTTTATACAATCAATTGAAATCAATGACAGCATTTCCAATACTGCTTATAATGATGGCTATTTCTTTAACCGGAAAAAAATTTTTGAACTGTATTCCAATGTATCCAATCAAATCGAATTAACACCCGGCAAAACTGAAAACGCAGGCCAATACTTTTGGAATATATGGGTAGATTGGGATAAAGATGGATTTTATTCAGGAGAAAACGAACGTGTATTTACCAAGGCTTCTATTGGAAAAATTTCCGATTCCATTTCTTTACCTGGCACTATACTCTTTGATCGATTGATGAACGATACTTTTTCCATCCGAATTCAAATGAAATGGGGTGACAGCATATGGTCAGGTTGCCAAAGTTTTGATTTTGGAGAAGTAGAGGATTACCAAATAATTCTCACTAAAAAATACATCGATCCTTGTATCAATGGTGTACAGGATGAAGGCGAAAAAGGAATTGACTGCGGTCCCTATTGCACTCCCTGTGCGGTAACCTATTGTGCGTCTTCAGGAAAAGATAGCAGATATGAGTACATAAAGAGAATAACCTGGAATGGTATACCCTACTCTACCGGAAATAATAATGGGTACAGAGATTTTACCGGTTCCATCATTAGCATATCAGGCACTAAAACGATACAGTACCAATTAGAAGCCGGATTCGCCGGTAATTATACACTCACTGAGCATTGGATGATCTATGCTGACTGGAATAACGATGGGGATTTCGAAGAGGATAATGAAAAAATGCTTAACGCAAGCAGTTCAGTTCCATTGAGCGGAAGCTTTGTAATACCTGAAACCAGCACAGGTAAAATAAGGATAAGGGTAATCATGACCGATGCTGCCAATACCAAATCATGCGGCTTTTACTACTTTGGTGAAACGGAGGATTATATGATAGAAATAGAAGAGGTACAGGCCAAAAAAAACAAGGTGCCGGACAACATGAATGGCTATAAAATATTCCCTATACCGGCAGATCAATTTATTTATATCACATCTGCTTCCGGGGAGATTATTAAAGAAGCCATAATCCGTAATTTTTTAGGTCAGCTGGTTTATAGGGTATCCGGTTTAAATGAGGTAATAAAACTGGACTGTTCCGGTATGCAATCTGGAAATTACATTGTGACCTTATATGATGAGAAAAAACAAAGCTATCAGTCTAAAATTACAATAGCTCATTAAAGTAAATTACTTCAATGAGCTATTGAAAAATCTTTTTCGTAATTCTTTTTTATTCGGGCATATTTACGGCAACCCAGTCTTTTAAAGTTTGTATCTGGGCAGGAGTAAGGGCAGGTTTTTTACTCATAAAAGGCATATATCCTTTTTCTTCAGGCTTTTTTTCACAACGGGCAATGATATCGGCAATATTCTCTTTTACGGCAGCATATGTATCTATATATTTCTTTTTACCTTCTGTGGGATAATGACAAGGAGAACAACTTGCAAAAAGTACGGGTTTGATGTCTTTGGTATAAGTAAGTTTAGCCATAGCTTCCCTTTTTTCCATTTCAGCTTTTTCAGCTGCCCTGGCCGCTGTTTTTTTAGCTGAAGTACAACTAGCAATCATTAATCCTATGCTTAGGATTAAACAGAGTGATGAAATTTTCATGAATTTGAGTTTTTTTTAAGAATTTAAGTATTAATAAGTAAGGCGAATATAAAATAATATTGCAGCACAGATTCCTTGAAAGAAAAAAAAATACATTTGGGAGTTGGATTTTAAGAAGTTGATAACTAAAAAAGCAAAACTAAAGATCCACTAAAATTTTCTGAACAAGGGTAAAAAAGATATCTATGCAGCAATATCTACAGCATAGAGTCTAAGGTTTATTCCTGGTTATCCTTTTTCCTAAATAGACTTTCAATAAATTCTCCTAAGCCTTTTCGATTTTTTTTATGCCTTTTGCGGTGTTTGATGTCACTCACGGTATCTGTTTTATGTTTGGCAATAGCAACGGCTTTCAGACTATCCCGTTCCCATTCCATATCGACAAGCCCATCCTCCTCTTCATCTTCTTCTTCAGGTGCTTCATCAAGGTAATAAGGACATCCCATTAAGGCAATGGCATCGTCAGACATAGGAGTAAAAGCTCCTCCCTGAAATGCTTTCAAAGACTTATTGGAATTCATTTTATGTAAAAAATTTCCACATATTGGCAATGCCATATACGACCCTTGTCCGAGATCGAGAGACCTGAACCTGATTGGCTGAAGCTCCCCGCCAACCCACGAACCTACGGTCAATTTCGGTGTATAACAAATAAGCCAACCATCGCTTTGATTTTGAGTGGTTCCGGTTTTGCCTGCTATTTCAGCACCAATAGTATACATAGAATTTAATCCTCTCGCGGTACCGGCGGCTGCTACTGATTTAAGCATTTGATTCATCAATTGAGCATTTACTTCCGGAAGTATTTGCTGGTCTTCGGGTTGTTCCTTTTGAAAATCGATAATGACTTCGCCTTTATTGTTTTCTATCCTTTTTATATAATAGGATGCTGTTTTTTTACCATTATTGGCAAATACACTAAAAGCTTCCACCATTTCCTGCAAGGATATATCGGCGGTACCTAAAGCCAGCGAAGGCACAGCAGGTAAATCAGCTGAAATACCCAGTTTGCGGGCCATATTGATTACTGATTTGGTGCCGATCTGTAGTATGGCATCCACTGCAGCACAATTTACCGAGTGTACCAACGTACCTTCCATAGAATATACACCTCCATATTTGCCATCCGTATTTTGAGGAGCCCAGTTGTCGTATTCTGTGTATACCACATGATCGTTTGTAAAATAATCACAGGGTGTATATCCTTCTTCTAAGGCTGCTGCCATAACAATGGGCTTAAAAGTAGATCCTACCTGCCGTCTTGATTTTACATGATCATATTTAAAATGTGAATAGTTAATGCCCCCTACCCAGGCTTTTATCTTTCCTGTCTTATGTTCATATGCATACAGGCCGGCATTTAACATCCTGATATAATGCTTTAATGAATCCATGGGGCTGATCAGGGTATCCTTTGTTCCCTTGTGGGTGTACAATTGCATTTTCATTTTCTGTTTGAACGCAGTTTCTATTTCGAGCAAAGTAGATCCTGATCTTTTCATATTTAAGTATCTATCCGTTTTAGGCACCAGGTCAGATATAAAAGAGGCATTACCCCAGGGATCTTTTTTACCCCAATGCCTGTCGAAATCTGCCTGCAGTTTTGCCATTCTTTCTTTTACGGCCTCTTCTGCATACCGCTGTAATTGCAGATCGAGTGTAGTATGTATTTTCAAACCATCCGTATATAAATTATACGGTTTGCCTTCAGCATTAGTAAAATCTTTCAGGATTTTATTGAGATCAAGCCGTATTTGCTCGCGGATATAAGTAGCAATTCCATCAGTATGGCTCTCCCGATTGTATTTTAATTTCAAAGGCAATTTTTTTAAAGAGTCCCCCTGATGCTGACTTAAATATTTATTTCGGACCATTTGGTTCAGTACAATATTCCTTCTGCTTTCGGCTTTGTCTTCGTTTCGCAAAGGGCTATATACCCCTGTCGCTTTGAGCATTCCAATCAACACCGCTGCATCCTGTATGGAAATATCTTCTGGGGTGGTATTAAAAAGTTGTTTGCAGGCCACATCAATACCAAAAATATTATTGCCAAATGCTACAGTATTGAGATACCAGGTGAGAATTTCTTCTTTATTGTAAATCCGTTCAAGTCTTTTCGCAATCAGCATTTCTCTGATTTTATTCACCGGCATTGAAAAGAGCCAATAATCCCTGCGAGGAAATAAATTTTTTGCCAATTGCTGACTAATGGTACTTCCTCCACCTGAGGCGTCGTCTGATAATAAAATGGATTTAAACAATACCCTTGCCCAGGATCTCATATCGATCCCATGGTGGTGGTAAAACCGTTGATCTTCAGTAGCTATTAATGCATGAATGAGGTCAGGAGAAATCGACGAATAATTTACATTCGTGCGATTTTCAATAAAATATTTACCTAATGGTTTTCCCAGATCATCCAATAAAACAGAAGAAATAGGGTTTTTGATGCTTTTAATAGCTAAGGTGGAAGGTATACTACCAAAAAGGCCTATCCTTACCAATAAAGACATACTGAATATGGCCAGCAAGACCAGAATTAGGATCAAAGCAGACACTCTTAACAGTTTGGTCTTAAAATCCAGTCCTTTGTAGGAGGAAACGATGAACGATTTGATGGTGGTAAGAAAGCCCAACTTCATGCCATATATTAAATAGATATTATATAATGTTTAGTATCTCCGAATACTGAAAATTATCTTAAAGATTTCAGAGGTATTATCTCATTCAAAGCTGGTCTGGAGGTCAAAAATACTATTTATTTAAAAGTATAGTTTAGCAAATTTTGTAATCTATAACTAACTACCAATCTTATGGTTGTGATTTGAGGTACAATTTTTCGACTATATGATGGAAATCAACCACTTAGCATTCTTTTTTTGCAGGATATTAATCTATATTTGTCCTACCCCGGGCATTTTTTTAGAATTTTTAAAGAATAGAGTATGGCTTTTACCTATTACCAATCTGTAGATGAAACCATAGGAAAGACACCGATCATAAAACTGAAAAGCATATCTGAGCAGGTCAATTCCAATGTATATGCCAAATTTGAATCGTACAATCCTGGTCACTCAGCGAAGGATAGAATAGCATTGTACATCATCAATAAGGCAGAAAAGGAAGGCAAACTTAAACCAGGAGGTACCATTATAGAATGTACTTCGGGTAATACCGGTAGGTCTCTCGCTATGATCGGCGGCCACCGGGGTTATAAGTGCATTTTCACCGTTCCAAATAAAATTAGTGAAGAAAAGAAGCGAATCCTGGTTGCATTGGGAGCTGAGGTTCACGTATGCCCGGCGTCAGTAAAACCTGAAGATCCGAGGTCCTATTACAGCCAGGCCCAATTTTTTGCAGATAGTATTTCAAATAGTTACTTTGTAAATCAATATTACAATATGGATAATGTGGATGCACATTATCACCTGACCGGCCCTGAAATATGGGAACAAACTAATGGAGAAATCACCCATTTTTTAGCCTGCTCTGGAAGCGGGGGCACGCTCAGCGGTACTTCAAAATACCTCAAAGAACGAAATCCAAATATTAAAATTATAGGCATAGATGCTTACGGATCGGTACTCAAAAAATATTTTGAAGAAGGAGTATTCGATGAAAGTATAATCAAACCATACGCCCTCGAAGGAGTGGGAAAAAATATAATTCCAAAAACATTCATCACTGACCATCTGGATCAAATGGTACAGGTTAAAGATCAGTTGGCAATAAAAAGGGCTATCAAACTTACTGCAGAAGAAGGGTTAATGGTAGGACCCAGTGGTGGTGCTGCCATTCAGGGGGTATTTGAAATCAGAAAAGATCTAAAGCCTACTGACCAAATTCTAATATTGGTTCCTGATCACGGAAGCCTCTATCTAAGTAAACTGTATGATGATGATTGGATGAATGAAAATGTATATCACAAACCAAAGAAGAACAAATATGGTATACCTTCCTACCATAAGATGAAGAAGTTGTTGAATGGAATTTACGAAAGCTACAAACAACCTAACTAATCCTTCTTATTTCGACAAAGCCATTTGTTTTTTATACTTTCTGTACATTAATAGTGCCCGGATACCTTCTACGAAACCGGTATCATTAGCTTTGCTCCCAGCCTGTTTACTGATTCTATAAATTATTCTCCATTGTGCAAATAAGTCCCGGTATGCTTTAATGAAGTTATATCCGGGGTCATAGACATGAACCGGCTCACCGAGTACTCCGTTTAATTCCATGATTTTTACTCTGCCCTGTATAAAATCTTGTTCTGAATTTGCTTTAAGGTCAAACCGGCCAAAATAAAGGCCATGGAGTTTGGAACATATTCTTTTATAGGTATCCAGCAGTTGAGGACTGATTAAATGACGCGCATCCAAAAAGGTAGTACCCCGGCTATGATTACCTACTGATTCCAGTATCTTCACTTCTCCTTTCCTCAATATTAAATCCAAAAGACCCGGCTGATCTTTCTCATACCGGGCTAATTGAAGTAAATATCTATCAATACCATTCATCAGCTGCCTGATGGTACTAGTTCCATCACCGGTGACCTGCATAAAATATTTTTTACACACTGAAGTGATGGCAAAAGTGGACGGGGAACCAGGAAAGTGATGAAAGGAAACAGTATACTCCTCGTTTAAATCGATAAAAGACTGGACTATCATATCACACGGAAGTACAATATACTGCCTTGTCAAATGAGATTCAGATAAAACCTTTTGCACAAAAAATCCCCGTTCGCCGATATCGGGTTTCAAAATACAGGGATAAGTAATGCGGTTGGTTTTAATCAGCTCAATTAAATTTTCTACGGTAGTACCTGCTTTTGCAAAAACCATGTCTGGCAAAAATGCCGGTTCTATATCGCGCAACATTAAATGCTTGGATACGCCAAAGGCTCCACCCATAGGCACTGCAGGGTTTACTTTCTTGAAAAATAAAAAATGAAATGACTTCAGTGAATAATACAAATAACAAAACACTACCGGTAAAATGGCGATGGAAAACGGCCAATACTCCCATTTAGACCATTTTATTCTAAATATTTTCAATTGGTATAACCAGGACATAAAAAGCGAATTATTCATGGAGTTTATCCTACCTGTTTTCTGTAAATCAAAGATATCGTCAAAAATAAAATCAGCGAATCTCTTGGATTCATTCAGTCGGAATCAGGATTTTAACAGGGCATCAAATTTAGTCATATCAGGAATTATAAATTCTTTGCGGCCGTTAAACTTTATCACCTGATCATGCTCCAGATCCGAAAACAATAAAGAAACTGTTTTTCTTGAGGTTCCAATTAATGCCGCAATATCCGATTGCGTGATGTCCAGAATGACTTTTACTCCACCGGCTCCGTATGGTTTGCCATAGTCAGTACAAAGATCTTTTAGAAACTCAAGTAACCGATGAATTGCATCTTTGCATAATAATATGTGCAATCTTCTTTCCATGCGATGCAACCGCTCCCCGAATTTTTTATTTAAAGTCAATGCAAAAGGTACGTAATCTCTTGCCAGTTCCTGTGCCTTCTCTACACTAAGTTTGCATATGGTAGTCTTATTAGCAACCACCTGGGCAAATTCTTTATGATCGGATTTTTCAAATAGGGCAGTCTCACCGAGAAGCTCTCCCTGGCGTAAAAAAGCCTTCACATATTCATTCCCCTGGTTGTCATAATACCCTACTTTCACTTTACCTCCTGCAATAAGATAAATCTCCTTTTTCTTGTCACCCTCCATAAATAAAAATTGGCCTTTGTCATAGCTATCCAATGGGTGATCAGTAAGATAAGGGCCCAGTTTGGTAGGACAAAGAATATCATATAAATTGACCTCCTCAAAAAACCAAATTGAATTGTTCCCCTTCATATTCTCCTGCCTGATAAATATATTTGAAAGCAATGATATTTTTCAATTCCAAGTCAGGTTAAGTAAACTCGGCTAAAAAAATCATTTTCAACCCTGGCCAATATACGGAGAGAAATCAAACCATTTTCCTCAATCTTTCGTATTAGCCAGGTTTATTTACCCAGGATGTATTTTAGCCTGAAAATTAATGTGTACATGATGTGACTGCAGGCAATCGGTATGATTTAATTCTTCTGATGGTGCTCAGATCCGGATAAAAAACATTCCATTCGTTTGTCCTATCCACTCTACCACACCATTCAATCTGGTCTGCTACAAAAGAAATCAATTGATGATTAATGGATGAATGGTCTTCATTTAAAATTAAATAATACTCATCATTTCCTTTATCATTTATTGTTTTAAACACCGGGGTGATTCCGCCTGAAATGCAACGAATAGCACAATCTTTATGCACCTTACCTTCGCCGGGATTCATTACGCCAAACAAACATTTTGGATCAGCTATTTCCCCGACTAATTTAATACCCGATTTGACTTGCTTTGATTTTGAAGGGCTTTCAAAGATTGAATCCGACAAAACTTTCAACTTGTTTATTTCAAGCAGGGTATGCGACCCGTTATAGATCAGTTTGCCCTTTATATTTACTTTTTTGTTTTTTATTTTATTGAGCTCTCCTGTTGCTGCTATTTTTTTTTCAGCACCAAATTTTCCCGGTGAA
>CAYNIG010000081.1:0-17174 GCA_964396995.1 uncultured Saprospiraceae bacterium
AATTTTGATTTAGGGGCAGTTACCAGGTAGATCTCTTAAATACCCTAAAGAAATAAAAATGGTTATGATGAATTCCCATCATAACCATTTTGAATTTATAATTGATTTAATTTCCTTATTAAAACCGAATATTCAAATTAGCATTTAAAACTGTTCCCAATTGACTAAACTGTGAGCCATTATAACCAAGAATATCATATCTGCCGCTGAATCCAAGGAATCCTCTGAGCAGCGATTTCTTTGCAGGATTACTAAGGAGCTCATTCGCCGCTTTTAGAGAGGCAGCTTTGTCAGTTACAGATGGCGCCGGTGAAGCAACCAAATCCCATTTTGGTAAGACATTCAGTAAATTATTGGCATTTAATGTAAGTGCTATTTTAGATGAAATCTGGTATCCAACGCTAAGATCGGTCACCACGGCAGGCTCAAATTCAGCTTTAATATTAAGCATATCACGCCCGCCATTGTCCAAATCTCTGAAAGCAGTCGGGCCAAATAAAGTGTTATTCAAATTAAAATTCCATTTAGCTAATCCATAATCAAAGCCAAGGATTACTTTATACTTAGGCCTTCCTTCCGTGAGTAATGATTTTACCTGTTCATTTAAAATGCTTGATCCTGCAGATTTGATCGCGACAGGCTCATTTGGAGATCCGACGATTTCATTATTCAACACTATATTTCCAGCGAGGTTAATGCCAAGTGAGCCTCTTCCCAGAGCCAGATTTCGCTGACTGGCAACAAAATCCAAACCCGAAGTCCTGGTCTTGATTCCATTAATAAAGAATTGAACGGAAGCTAAATCATTCTCTGTAAGTATTTTGTAAAGATCAGTTTTATCATCGCTTGTGGTAATGGATGAACTGTATACTATTCTGTCTTTAATGGAAATATGGTAAAAATCAAAAGTCAAATTAAGGTATTTTGTAGGATTGAAACCCACACCCAGAGTGATATTATTGGATTTTTCTGGAGTTAATTTTGGTATACCAAGTAATCTGGCCTGAGCGCTATTATTATTAAACAAGCCTGATGAGACGATTGTACCACCTGCAAATGAAGCCTGGATAGACTGAGCAAAAATCTGGTGTAGTGTAGGTGCCCGGAATCCGGTAGATACAGATCCTCTGATTACCACTTTATCATCGGCTAATTTGTACCGGCTGGCCAGTTTCCACACATTTGCATTTCCAAAATCAGAATATCGCTCGGTACGAAATGCCCCACTAATTAAAAAGTCAGGATTAATATCAAAGCTGAGATCAGCATAAGCACCAATATTAAACCTGGAATTGGAACCGGCTACTATCTTATTGATACCCGGGAATGAATTAGCCCCTTCCTGGAAATAAGATGCCTCATCACCAGCTAGGATAGTATAGGTTTCATTTCTGGCTTCACTTCCTATAGAAATGGAAAGCTGATCGGTAATGTCTTTAGATAAATCGATATTCCCTACGATATGGCTAAATTTAAATCCTCCCGGCTTAAAAAAAGTTGGACTAGAGGTACCCAAGGATCGGTTTACTGTATTATTTACTGTATAATTTTGTGAATTGCCTCCTGCTGTCAGACTTATATCAGTCTTCCATCCACCCATCTCATTTTTAACTCCAATGGTGGTATTGTAATCTGAGAGATCACCTTCAAAAGTTGGATTATAACCAACGTATCCTCTGTATACACTTACATTGTCATCATAGCCATACCAATCTTTGATTATGCCCTGAGTAAGGTAATTTCTTCCTCCATTTTCGGAAGGAGAATGCAATAACCCTCTGTCTAGTCTCCAGTATGGAGTCCTGAAATTGGCAAATGAATTTACTTTTTTTACTACTAATGCCGCATTGGCATATAATAATCCCTTTTCGCTAAAGTTTACTCCTCCATTAATAAGGAAATTAGCAGCTGTGATATCCCCGGAACCATTTACATTATTAGCGGTAGGATAATCTTTAAGGTAATTTCGTATCATATTGTCTACAGCGGGATCCCCGCCAAAGGTGGCGATTTCTGTGGGTATGTCAACTATACCAGATCGTACCACGGAAGCATCGTGTTTAAAACCGGCGGTATAATTTAAATATTTTTTATCTGTGCTGTATCCGCTATTGATGCTCACGCCATAAGATTGACCATAATCATTGGCCCCTACTATCCCGCCATTACTTTTTTTAGTAGTCATTCCTCCGTTTATATTCAATGATTTGCCTTGATTCCTGCTTTTGAGTATTACGTTCATGACACCAGCTATGGCATCGGATCCGTACTGAGCCGAAGCTCCATCCCTTAATATTTCCACCCGCTCTATCGCGTCCTGAGGTATTGCTGACAAATCCACACCAGTCTCCCCTCTACCCGGAGCAAACTGAACATATAACAAAGAGGATAGGTTTTTTCTTTTACCATCTATTAAAATAAGTGTTCTGCTGGGACCCATATTTCTTATTTCATATGGATCTAACAGTGTGGTGGCATCATTTACAGGTGTATTTACACTATTAAATGAAGGCACTCGATACTGTAAAGCTTTGTCGAAGCTCACCTGCCCTGTTGACTTGAGGTCATTGCTACCCAGGATGTCAACCGGTACCGGGGCGTCGATAATAGTTCGCTGTGAGTTTCTGCTACCGGTCGAGATTACGACCTCCTGCAATACCGTAGCTGCTGAGCTCATATCTACATCCATCACCACATCAGCTGAGTTAATTGTAATATTTTTAGTGATGGTACTGTATCCTAGAAAAGAATACGCTATTTCATGGTTTCCGTTTTCAAGTGCCAGGGAATAACTACCGTCTTCGTTAGAAATTGTACCCACACTGGTACCTATCTTTTGAATTGCCACTCCGGGTACACTTTCTCCATTTTCATCCGTAATTTTTCCTTTTAAAATACCCTGTGCCCATACCAAGGGAGCAGAGATCAGTAAAATAAGTATTGAGTTTATCAGTTTCATTCTTTATGAGATTTTCTTGTAAGGCATAAAATTATGAAATAATGTCATTCTGAATGACTTAAAGTCAAACTTTTTATCCAAATTTAATTTGGTTCCCAAAAGCTAACATGGAATGCAACCACCAATTAAATATTACACCTAATCGGTGATATGCTTAAATTTGAATACTGAATACAAGCGGGTGGATTTTAATTCTACATATTCCATATCCAGACTATATCAGTCGTTTGAAATGATTGACAGATCTTCTTTTCAAACGATGGTCCGATTCTTTGAAGAAAATTCGGAAGAAATACGTTCACTTGATTTTGAGGAGTATTTTGATATCCTGGTAGCTTACGTGCAAGCATTATTTGATATTGGAGCGTATACCAAGCATGTACATATGGCTGATGTGGTAATAGAGGCCAGTATAATCAATAACCTTCCTGTTTATAAAGGCATCAATCTTTATGAAAAAACATTGTTTCAAAAATCAGCCTCACTATACAATTTACAACGATACGATGAAAGTATTCATATACTATCAGAGTTGTTAAAAATCAATCCAACCGATCCTAACTACAGGGCGTTCTGGATCAAAAATAAATTACACAAAAAACCGGGGTATCTGCAGGTCTTACAGGGACTCTCCATTGCTTTGTTTTTTGCTACTATCATTCTCATTAGTGTCAATGGATTTTATATCGAACCTTTTAAACCAGAATACCTCGAGCTTGCACAGGATGTCAGAAACATTGTTTTCATCTCGGGGATTGCACTGATGATATTGGCCGATGGCAGCCATAGGATATCTGCGTACCTTCAGGTGTCCAAACTGGTATCGAAGAGCAAAGAAAAATTAAAGATGGGTTGACCTAATTTTTCGATTTGTAACCAGTCCGGGGATCTTTTGCCCTTGCCGTTTCTATTATTATCACCCCGTTTGCCCCTCGTACTCCATATTCAGCTGCAGCAGCATCTTTTAACAAGGTCACGTTTGAGATATCAAAAGGAGACAAAAAAGAAATATCATTTACCTGCATACCATTTACGATAAACATTGCTCCTTCACTGGCATATACAGATGTATTACCTCTTATTTTGAATTTTGTAATCCCATTTTCCTGAATTAATTGGACGCCCGGAACCTTGGCCCTGATCAGGTCATAAATATTGGTGTATTCACCTGTGCGCAAAGCTTCTGTATTTATTTGCTGCACTCCGGTTGCCAGCATATCTTCAGAAAGGTAACCCATTCCCACCGCAATCTCCCTGTTTTCAGGTGTATTGATAAATTTCATATTGATATCCGGATTTAGTTCAGCATTTTTCACTCTATACCGGACAGATTCAAAGCCATCTGCAGAAAATGTCAAAACATCCTTTTTAATAATTTTTATCTCAAACTTTCCCTGCTTGTCGGTTTTTACTTTTGCATTTGACTTTCGAGCAGCAACCGTGATTTTTTCCAATGGAATTTTGGTAAAGGCCACTACCCTGCCGGTAAATAGGAAATACTCCTGACTGGATAAACCAAATGAAATGAAAACACTAAAAAATAAAGCCCAAAATTTCATCAAATAAAGTTAATCCAATTTCTACCTTTTGATATAAAATTTAATTTTTCACACCTTTTTAATTTCGGGGTGATTTTTATTTTTTATAAAATATTATTATGAGTTTACTTGAGTTAGTATTATTATTTTCGTTTGCTTTAATTGCCTTTTTATATACTAGGGTCAGGCATGGTGGATCCAGCGGTTATTTGGCTATTATACCTATTGCCGGAGTAGCCCCAGCCATGATGAAGTCTTCTGCTCTTATCATGAATCTGGCAGTATCTACAGCATCCAGAATGGTAGCTGGGTCGTATTATGGCTCAAAAAAACTAAACTTAATCACCTTAAAGTATTTACTAGCTGCCGGTCTTCGCATATCCAGTTTCAAACTTTTTTTTACCTGATTCTTTTATTTGGTTTAATCTATTCTTAATACTGGTCACTTTGCTTAAATACTCCCCCAATTCCTGTATTTTTGCACACTCATATTATTATTATGTTTGATATATTAAAATCAGGACTAAAAAAATTATTTGGGGGATCGAAACAAGATAAAGATATTGCTCGTTATCAACCACTTGTAGACAAAGCATTAGAGTATTATTCCACACTCCAAAATATATCAAATGACGAACTGAGAGAACATACCGTTAGATTTAGAAATACCATTCAGGAGGGATTGACAGAAATCAATGCCCAAATTGATCAGGCCAGGCTGGATGCTACGAATGAGGAAGATCCGGGTAAAAAGGAAGAATTGTTTAAGGAACTCGATGTTCTTATCAAAGAACGGGATAATGAATTAGAAGTGATCCTCATGGATTTACTGCCAGAGGCATTTGCGGTGGTAAAAGAAGCTTGCAGAAGGTTTACTGAAAATGCAAACATTATAGTCACAGCCAAAGATCACGATCGCAATCTGGCTACCAAAAAGTCCTATATAAAAATAGACGGAGATAAGGCCATATGGGCTAATGAATGGAGTGCAGCAGGTGGATTGATCAAATGGAATATGATTCCATACGATGTCCAGTTGATCGGGGGCACTGCTTTACATGAGGGCAAAATTGCCGAAATGGCCACAGGAGAAGGGAAAACATTAGTATCCGTAATGCCCGCGTACCTGAATGGTCTGAGCGGAATGGGTGTGCACCTGGTGACGGTAAATGATTACCTGGCTCGCAGAGACAGCGAATGGGTAGGACCTATACATGAATTCTTGTTGCTTACCGTAGATTGTATAGACAAATATCAACCCAATAGCAATAGCCGAAAAGCGGCATACGAATGTGACATCGTATATGGCACCAATTCTGAATTCGGTTTTGACTATCTGCGGGACAATATGGTAATCTCACCTGATGAATTGGTACAACGCAAGCATCACTATGCCATGGTGGATGAAGTGGATTCCGTATTGATAGATGATGCTCGAACACCTTTGATTATTTCCGGTCCGGTAGCCCAGGGGCAAGAAGAACAGGAATACCTGGATCTCAAACCAAAGGTAGAAAAAGTAATTGAAGCGCAGAGAAGATTAGCCACCCAATATCTTACTGAAGCTAAGAAATCCATTGCTGATGGCAGCACTGGCCATGAAGAAGGTAACGGTGGTATGTCTCTTTTCAGATCTTACCGGGCTTTGCCCAAAAACCGGGCATTGATCAAATACCTTAGTGAAGAAGGAGTAAAGGTGATATTGCAAAAAACCGAAAACTACTATATGCAGGAACAGTCAAAAAATATGCATATAGCTGATGAACCACTTTATTTTACCATTGATGAAAAAAACAGGAACGTAGAACTTACAGATAAAGGGGGTGAATATCTAAGCCAGGGAAATGAAGACCCTACTTTTTTTATTTTGCCTGATTTATCCATTGGGCTGAATGAAATTGATAAATCCGATAACACGGATGAAAAGAAAAAAGAATTAAAAGAAATTCTGATACAGGACTATGCAATCAAATCGCGGAGGTTGCATTCCGTAAATCAATTGCTCAAAGCGTATACTTTATTTGAGCGTGATGAAGAATATGTGGTAATGGATGGCCAGGTAAAAATAGTAGATGAACAAACCGGTCGTATGATGGAAGGTCGAAGGTATTCTGATGGTCTGCACCAGGCCCTGGAAGCAAAAGAAAATGTAAAAGTTGGCGATATCACACAAACCTATGCTACCGTGACCTTGCAAAATTATTTCAGAATGTATCATAAGCTGTCCGGTATGACCGGTACAGCTGAGACCGAGTCAAAAGAACTTTGGGATATATACAAACTCGATGTAGTGGTCATACCCACCAACAAAGCATGTGTACGCGATGACAGGGAAGACCTGGTATTCAAAACATCGCGTGAAAAATTTAATGCTGTAATAGATGAAATAGTGAATCTGTCTACTGCGGGCAGACCCGTGCTGGTAGGCACTACATCAGTGGAAGTATCTGAGAAAATGAGTCGCATGCTTCAACTGCGTGGCATCAAACATAATGTTTTGAATGCAAAGCAACATCAGCGTGAGGCTGAGATAGTAGCCAGTGCAGGGCATAAAGGAGCAGTCACCATAGCCACTAATATGGCAGGGCGTGGAACGGATATTAAAATCAATGATGAAGTAAAATCACTGGGTGGCCTGGCTATCATCGGTACTGAAAGACACGAATCAAGGCGAGTAGACCGACAGTTGCGAGGAAGGGCCGGAAGACAAGGCGACCCCGGTACTTCCCAATTTTATGTTTCACTTGAAGATAACCTGATGAGGTTGTTTGCTACAGAAAGAATGGCGGTGTGGATGGACCGGTTGGGACACAAAGAGGGTGAAGTGATCCAGCATAGCATGGTCACCAAATCTATTGAACGTGCACAAAAGAAAGTAGAAGAAAATAATTTTGGTATCAGAAAAAGGTTGCTGGAATATGACGATGTAATGAATATCCAACGGGAAGCTATCTATACCAAAAGAAAAAATGCATTGTCCGGTGAACGATTAGCTGTAGACTTGAATAAAATATTCCAATCCGTTACTGAAAATATTGTTACCAATAATAAACAAACCGGCAATTACGATTCGTATCGGGAAGAAGCCATGACTTTGCTTGGTATAGATCCTGAAATGACAGGAGATGAATTTAAAATAGCAAGTACGGAAAATCTGACCTTAACATTGCAGGCCGAAGTCCATGAAAAATATGCCCGTAAAAAAGAAAGTATAACTTCCACTTTATTACCCATTATCAAAAATGTGTATGCTGCAGAAGGTCATCGTTACAAACGAATTTCGATTCCATTTTCGGATGGTAGATCCCGTATGTTGCCCATTTCTGCAGACATAGAACCAGCTGTGAAGTCCAACGGCAAATCCATCATGCTCGATATTGAAAAAGCAGTAAATCTGGCATTAATAGACGACTCATGGAAAGAACATCTGCGCAATATGGACGAACTGAAAGATTCCGTACAAGGTGCCAGTTTTGAACAAAAGGATCCATTAGTGATCTATAAAATGGAAGCCTATGAATTATTCGAAGGCCTGGTAGGCAAAATAAATAAAGAAGTGGCATCTTATTTAATGGATGGCAGACTATTGATACAACAAGACCGTGCTCCACAGGAAGCAAGGGAAAGAAAAACAGACTTGTCAAAAGTATCCACTAACAGAAGGGAATTAAGTGAAGATCATCAACGCAGAAAGTCGGCAATGGAATCCGCGGGAAGAGAGGAACAAAAGATCGAGACGATTCGCAGAGCAGATCCTAAAATCGGCCGAAACGATCCTTGCCCTTGCGGAAGTGGTAAGAAATACAAACTATGCCACGGTGCACAATAATTACAGAATAAATCTGAGAAGAAGATAAACGCATAATGAAAAAATTAGTATTGAAGATTTTGATTGGTTTGATATTTACTTCGTCTATTCATTTGATGAATGGACAATCCAATATCAGTTTAAATGAAAGCCCTGCTATTCAAAGACTAAACAGTTATTTTCTTGAGTACAATCTGAGGAGAAATGAATTTCCTGGATGGAGAATTCAAGTTTTTGCTTCTACCGATAGAAAAGAGATGGAAAGTACATTGGCACGATTCAGATCATCTTTTCCGATCTATTCTGCTAAATGGACACTTAATGATCCCTATTACCAGGTACGCGCCGGGATGTTTACAGATTATTCAGAAGCTATGAAGGCACTGCAGGAGGTAAGAAAGACTTTCAGATCATCTACCCTGATCACAGACAGAATCAGAAGAGAGGAAATATTAAATCTATGAGCACATCCAGGGGAAGTTTAAGTAAAGCTGATTATACCAAAATAGACTGGATTTCCCTGGTTACTTTTTTGTGTTTATTACTTATTGGTTGGATGATGATCTATGCATCAGGCTATTCAGATTTTTCTGAAAATGCAACACCCTTTATTAAGACCAATGCCGGAAAACAATTGATTGCCATTTCGATTTCTGCCTTTGTATTTGTTCTGGTATTTATCACTGATTTTAAATTTTGGAGTACGCTGGCCTATCCTGTCTACTTATTGGGTTTAATTTTTTTGGTTTTGGTATTGTTTTTTGGTCATAAAGTCAAGGGAAATACATCTTGGTTTCAATTTGGCAGCGTATCGTTTCAGCCCTCAGAATTTGCCAAGTTTGGCACTATGCTGGCCATGGCTGCCTTCTTATCCTATTTTAAAACCAATTTAAAACAAACTAAATCCAGGCTAATCGCTCTTGCCTTATTTTTTGTACCCATCGCTTTGATATTATTGCAGCCGGATGCAGGGTCTGCCATCACCTTTTTATCCTTCTTTATACTGTTGTTCAGGGAAGGCTTCAACCCGGTTTGGTATATCATTGGATTGGCTATGCTGGCTCTATTTATTCTGGGGATTAAATTTGATCCCTATTATGTGATTGCATATCTTGTATTACTTGGTTCCACTTTTTTATATATTCAGTTAAAGAAAACCAACACCCACCATTGGGTGATACTGGGACTCTGGGTAATAATGATCAGTGTCTACTGGACCAAAATACCGGTAGCGGGACTGATCGGCATTACCAGTGCAGGCTTATTGTATTTTATTTTTGAAGCTAATAAACAACGGATTCAAAAAACACTGGTCATTCTGATTCCATCTCTTTTACTGGGGGCTTTATTTACAAAAGGCTCGCAATATGAAGTCGATAATTTTTTGAGGCCACATCAAAGGGAAAGAATAAATGTATGGCTGCGACCTGAATTGTGCGATCCGAGGGGCAATTTATATCATGTGATGCAATCTAAACTGGCCATCAGCTCAGGAGGGTTTACTGGAAAAGGATTCCTGGAAGGGACACTGACCAAACTCAACTATGTGCCTGAGCAAAGCACAGATTTTATTTTTAGCACCATTGGAGAAGAACAGGGCTTTATTGGGATTCTCGCCATTATTTGCCTGTTCGTTTTGTTCATGTTCAGAGTAATTGCGATAGGCGAACGCGCCCGAAATTCCTTTACACGCGTGTATGCCTATGGATTTCTTGGTTTTTTGATCATTCATTTTTTTATCAATATTGGGATGACGATGGGCCTCATGCCGGTAATCGGTGTCCCTCTACCATTGGTGAGTTATGGTGGCACTTCTTGCATTGTTTTTTCTATCATGACTGCCGTCTTATTAAAGTTAGATACTTCCAGACATTTTGTTTAATTCTCTTTATGCCTGTCCATTTTAAAGTAACACTTTCAGATCCGAATTCAAAGGCCAGAACAGGAACGCTATTTACTGATCACGGTAAGATTGACACTCCTGTTTTCATGCCTGTAGGCACAGGCGCATCGGTTAAAGGAGTATCTTCATTTGAATTAGAAAACCAGGTCAAAGCACAAATCATTCTCAGTAATACCTATCATTTGTATTTACGGCCAGGTATTCAGGTATTAGCGGCAGCCAAAGGTATTCACAGATTCATGCACTGGTCTAAACCTGTCCTGACAGACAGTGGTGGTTACCAGGTCTATTCATTGAGCAAGCTCAGAAAAATTAAAGAAGAGGGAGTGTCTTTTTCTTCCCATATTGATGGTTCCAGTCACTTATTCACTCCTGAAAATGTAGTGGATATACAATTGGCCATAGGAGCTGATCTCATCATGGCTTTTGATGAATGTCCCCCCTACCCTTGTGAATATAATTATGCTAAAAAATCCATGGAGTTAACACACCGATGGCTACAAAGGTGTTTTACTCATTTCAATAATACTACTGCACCCTATGAATACAGTCCAGCCCTATTGCCCATATGCCAGGGATCTATATTTAAAGACCTGAGACAAACCAGTGCTGCATTCATTTCTGATTTCAATGCCCCGGTAAATGCTATCGGAGGCCTATCGGTAGGTGAAAAAAACCAGGATATGTATGAGACCATCGATTATGTAAATGATATTTTACCAGCAGATAAAGGTCGATACCTGATGGGTGTGGGCACCCCTGAGAATATATTGAACAGCATTGAAATGGGGGTAGACCTGTTTGACTGTGTACTTCCATCACGAAATGCAAGACACGGTCTGTTGTATACATCACAAGGTATCATCAATATAAAGAATGCAAAATGGAAATTTGACCAGGAGGTTTTGGATCCGGGTATGCCCCTCGAACGGCAAATACCGTACACCAAATCTTATCTCCGGCACCTGATTCAAAGTAATGAACTGATGGGTGCAAGAATTGCCACATTACAAAATCTGAGCTTCTATCTTTACCTGGTTGAAATGGCAAGGGTAAAAATTGCCTCAGGCCAGTTTATAGAGTGGAAAAATAATATCTTGCCACAATTAAAATTAAGACTGGATTGAAAAAACTGGATTGGTATATTATAAAAAAATACTGGGGAAGTTTTTTCTTTACGGCTTTTCTCTTCACCTTAATTTCATTAGTAATTGATTTCAGCGAAAAAGCTGAAAAATTTGTTGAGGCCGGCAAGACCATGTCAGTAAGTAAAATACTGCTTACATATCACTTAAATTATATCCCTTTTATCAATGGATTGCTTTGGCCTTTGTTTTCCCTGATTGCTGTAATTTTTTTTACCAGCAGACTGGCTTACAACAGTGAAATAATTTCGATCCTTAATGCAGGTGTGAGTTTTAAACGATTGCTCAGGCCATACCTTATAGCGGCCTCGGTATTGACGATCCTGCTATTAATCTTAAATCATTATATCATTCCACTCGCGAACAAACCAAAACTTGATTTTGAGACTAAATTTATCAAAAGAGAATCTGATCGAATCAAAACAGGTACCAATATTCATTTTTTTATCAATCCTAATACTAAAATCTACCTGAGAAGTTATTCCGCTTCCGATAGTATGGGCTACAATTTCAGGATGGAACACTATGAAGGAAATACCTTAACTTATATGCTCAAGTCGCAGTTTCTTGAATGGAATAAAGACAGCACTAACCGATGGCGGGTAAAAGACTATGAAATACGAACCTATGCTGATTCCATTGAATCCATTGCATTGAATCCGGGTAAAATAATGGATACTTCTCTCAATATGCTGCCTGCTGATTTTGAGTTTTACGCAAAACAGAAAGACCTGATGACCACTCCACAGATCCAGGCAAAAATTGATAAGGAAGAATCACGAGGTTTGAATCCGATAAAGGGTTTTGTAAATGAAATCAACCGACGGACAGCAGATCCCTTTACTATTTTGATACTCACCATTATTGGGGTAGCCATTTCAGCGAGGAAAGTAAGAGGTGGTATGGGCTTACACCTTGCACTAGGTATAGCTATTGGTGCCATATTTGTGTTTATTTCGAAATTTTCAATTGTTTTTTCTAGAAGTCCTAATATTCCATCTTTTATAGGAATATGGATTCCAAATATAATATTTTTATTGGTGGCCTTTTTTTTAGTTAAGAGAGCTCAGCAATAATTTTTTGTTTAATTTTTTATTAAAATAGTTAAACAGAATAATTTTTGTTTAACTTTGTACTTATAAATCTTAAACAAAGAAGGATTATGAACTTTTCTAATTTGCTTACCACACACAAAGAACGCTTATTGTCTTTTGCATTTGGTCTGACCAAAAACAATGATGATGCCAAAGACCTCTTACAAGAAACCTTGTACCGGGCTTTGAAAAACGAATCCAAATTTGAAGAAGGGACTAATCTCAAAGCATGGCTTATGACCATTATGAGGAATATTTTCATCAATGAATACCGAAAACGATCAAAGAACCGCATCTTATTTGATTCCACTGACAATTTATTTTATCTCAATTCAGGAACTGTATTGATCGGTAACCAGGGTGAAAATAATATGTTGGGTGAAGAGTTGAATAAAATGGTTAATGAACTGGACGGTTCATTAAAATATCCTTTTATGAAACATTTTGAAGGATTTAAATACCAGGAAATTGCTCAGGATATGAAATTACCCTTAGGTACAGTAAAAAGCAGAATTTATTTTGCAAGGCAGGAGCTAAAAGGCAAAATCGAAAACCGGTATGGAAAAATACTTGGAGTACAGGACCTTGCTTTAAAGATGGCCAGTTAATTTTTTATTCCATCACAATCCAATGCGTTCACCTTCAGTAGCGATATTGAAGCCGGATTTAAGTAATAGTTTTCTTTCTTTTGTATTCCTTAGTACTGGATTGGTATGATTGAAGTGTATAAATTTAACCTTGTTTTTTTCATGAATAGACTGAGAATCTAACAAATTCAAAGTTTCTTCTATAAACGGATGAGGTATTTCTTTCATATCTCTCCCTTTGATTTCACCATTCTTATAAAATGTACCGTCAATTAATGCCACATCAACGCTTTTGATCAAATCTATTATGGATTTATCCCATCTGTTCCATTTGTCTATATCGGGTATGAACAGCACTTTTTTGGAAGCAGATCTGACTTCGAATCCTACCGTTTCAGAAAATTCATCCCTGTGAGGTACCAGCATAGGCAATATGGAGATCTGATCAGATAGCGTAATCTCCTCTCCATTAGCCATATTTATCAGCTCTATATTATTCAGTTTAATCAATTGACTCCATGGACCATTAGTTTCGAGGAAGTACTTCATGCGGGGCATTGCAAATACAGGCATTTTTTGGGAATTCATTACTTCCCTTCCTAAATACATCAGACCCGTATAATGGCCAATGTGCGCATGGGTTAATAAAATTCCATTTAGCGCAAATCCTGAGGTTTGGGAGACTTGTTTGTATTGGGCTGGAAAATCGGGGGTAGCATCTATCATCCATGTTTTCTTATTTTTTGGATCTACAATCGCTAAACAGGAAACTTGCTTACGTTTTTCTTTACCTGAATAAAAAGAGGTACAACATTCCGCTGCACATCCAGCCTGCGGAAATCCACCATCCTGGGCAATGCCAAGTATAAGTAAATAAGGATTCTGACAGAAAATAACCGTTACAGAAAAGCAGCAAAACAAGGTATTTACAAATAGGGTCTTGTATTTCATACTACGGGAAAAAGAACCATCTCAGGTTGTTAGGCGATTAACTCATTTCTGTTTATTTTATATATCTCTTCACCCTGTGCGCCACAATTTGGGCAAACCAGGTTCTCTTCAAATAAATCAGTAGGATCATCCAATATGGTCTTACAACGCGAACATTGATAAAAATAATCTCTGGTCTTTTCAGTCTGGGTCACAGCAACATTGGGAGATTCATCATCAATTGGGTCAGTCATTTTTATTTTATTTCGGTAGTATTCCCGAATACAACCATGAATTTCCTCAGGCAATAAATACTTTAATAATGAAGACCTGTACACCATTCCTGTGCGGGCATGGGGATTAAAATCTTTAGAGAGTAAAATATCATATACTGGAATCATTCCCAAACGGCCAAAATTTATTAAAAATCTTTTTCGGATCAATATATTGGAGAATACTTCCGTTTTTGGTCTGCTTTTTATTCCAAAACAAATACCGGCGGTTCGGATGTCGTCTTCATTCAGGTATTTGACAATAAATTTTTTCAATTTCAATGAATCTTCATTGATGTCTTCCACCTGGAAATTCAGCTCATTTAGATTGTGCCTGATGTTGATCGAATGGAAATTGAGTAATTGAATCCATTTGGGTCTGTGTAATTCGTGAATATTCTTAATAATCAGGGATTTCCATGGAGTAATGCACAGTTCTTGGATACCGGTAGATTTACAAAGCTTCACAAGGTCCTTTAAGAAGTCGATAGGGAACCATTCTTCCCGACGATATATACCCAACCAATAACCATCATTATATTTATTTAACCCCTCATAATATGGTAAAATATAATCGGGCCATTCTATCTCTTCATTATTTACAATAGAATTCCATTTCTCCGTTTTTAAATCAACGGTCAATCTGATATCTATGTCTTCGGGAAAGTCAGCTCCGGACCTGTATTTTAATATCGATTCCTCTAATTTTCTGGAAAATCGGATGAGATCATTGGTATGAATCATGTCTCTCCATTTGGATATCTTATTTGTTTTAGGAAAACGAATATAAAGATGCCAATAATCCTGTTGTTTGGAGGCTATCCAATTAATATTACCGGTAAATACCGGGGTAAGCGCCTGCACACTATCTCCAATATTTAATTTTAATGATGGCCTGTAATTTAACTCAGCCAGTAAAAATTTGATTACAGTCTCTGAGAGCCATGGATTTGAATTAAATATTGAAATAGCCGGATACGAAGTCACTATATTGGGGCTTTCTTCTGTATTCGTTTCATATTCGATTTGAGACTCTCTTAATTTCCTCTCCAGAAAGGGCAATAATACAGATGAAAATTCAATAAAAATATTTTGACGGAGTCCGAATTTTAAACGGTAAACATCAGCCGTTGACAGGATGTCCACTACCTTTTCTAATCTTTCCAAGCTCAGTATTCCGCCGTGACAATTGATTTTAATGGCCTGGTAAGTCTTTAAAATTTGCATTTTTTATAAACTGAAATAAAGGCCAAGTTAAAAATTTATTTCGAAGTAAATCCTTTGAAACAGGCATTTTGGAAAGGAAAATCATTCCAATGAAAGAAGCACCCAGTAGGCTGGATCACCAGCTTTCCATCATCCCCAAAACTCTCTTTCCAGAGGACTTTATTCAGACTATTTAAGGGTATATGACCAATCGCCAGTTTTAAGCAGTCAGCGCAACAGGTTTCTATGCCTGACTATGAGTCGGTTCAGCCAGTTTGGCTTTTAATGGTAACCATGGGATCTATTCTTCAAAGGATAGTGGTCTGATTATCAATATTTAAAAATTCACCATCCCAAATTTTTCTTCTACCCACAGGATCATCCCTGTTTCTACTGTGTTTAGGATGGACTGTTTTGTTTCTTCATTGTCCATCTTCTTTATTATTAGTGGTCCCAAAATTTGCAAATTTCCTGCATTTAGTCATACACCCCATTTTAGGCTTAATCAAGAATGCTTAGTATTATGCGTATTTTTGCAAGACTCAATGGACAAAGTAACAGTTATAGGTGCAGGGAGTTTTGGAATAGCTATATCTAAATTATTAGCTCATAATGTAGATGTATTGGTCGCTTGTCGAAGTGAGGAAACACTTTTAAAAATAAACCGCGATCATTTTATATTCAATACTAAATTAGATCATCGGATACAGGCCACTACATCACTGGAAGAAGCACTGAAGTACAGCAAACTTATATTTCCCATTGTTCCTTCAGATGATTTTGGTGACATGATCAGGAAAGCTGCACCGTTACTTTCTCCCGCACATATCCTTATCCATGGTACCAAAGGATTTGTCCTTACGGGTATTACTGAAAACGACCTGGATACCAAAGGAGTTAAAAAGGAACAGGTGCTTACCATGAGTGAATTGATCAGAAAATACACATCCGTGTTGCGGATCGGGTGCCTGAGTGGTCCAAATCTGGCGAAAGAAATCCTGGATGAACAACCTACGGCAACTGTCATAGCCAGTGAATTCGATGAAGTGATCGAACTCGGAATTCAGGTATTAAGCAGCAACAAGTTTTTTGTTTTCGGAAGCAATGACTTGAAAGGAGCCCAGATCGCAGGAACCCTAAAAAATATTATCGCAATAGGGTCAGGTATACTGGATGGAATGGGAATGGGCAAAAACATTCAGGCCATACTTATTACACGAGGTCTGGCTGAAATCATTCATTTTGGGCAAAATATGGGTACTACGAGTAGTGCGTTTTTGGGTACAGCAGGAATTGGCGATTTAATAGCAACCGCTACCAGTTCAGACAGCAGAAATTACCAATTTGGAAAACGAATTGCCAAGGGGGAAGATGTGCACACTGTATTAAAAACCAGCGACGAACTGGCGGAGGGAGTGCGTACCCTGAGAATAGTATTTCATCTGATGCAATCCTACAAGATGCGATCCCCTATCATCGAGATTTTATATAAAGTAGTTTATGAAAAAATGAACATCCTGGATGGAATAAATTTCCTGATGAGATTTCCATATAAAAAGGATGTAGATTTTATAGGTGAAGGAGAATAAAAACAGGTGACTATACAGTAAACCGATTTCAAGGCAATTGGAATAATCTAAAATGTAAATAGCAGAGTGTATTCGTGCCAGCCCCTATTTTGTCAATTGATTTAAAGAGTATTCTGACTAAGTTGACCATCTGGTCATAAAAA
>CAYNIG010000082.1:0-17146 GCA_964396995.1 uncultured Saprospiraceae bacterium
CTGCCTTTGCAGATTTGGATAACGATGGAGACATAGAAATCATTACCAATAATATAAATCAGCCTGCTTCTATATATAAAAACAATTCTGTGGAATCAGGTAAAAAGCCATTATTAGAGGTAACATTGGATGGACTGCACAGTAATAAAAGCGGCAGAGGCACCAAACTAATTGCCTTTAAAGGCCACACTAAATTTTATATGGAAAATTATCCTGAAAGGGGTTTTTTATCTACGATGGCGGGTGGGATTTATATTGGTAATCAGGAGGGAACAGGACTGGATTCCATTTTAGTTATATGGCCGGATGGAAAACAACAAATGGAAAGGGCATTCACCATAAACAAAAATAAAATTCATATTATCAAATCGGAAAAGAATGGTAAACAGGTTAATGCAACTTTTCTCCCTGACAGCCAAAATTCTTTATTTAAGTTTAACCTGTTGGATTCGTCACTTCACCATACAGAAAATCCTTTTTCTGAATTTGACAGAGAAGCTTTAATGCCGTATATGACTACTACGGAAGGTCCCGCTCTGGCAGTGACCGACTTAAACAAGGATGGTATTCTTGATTTATTTTTAGGCGGCAGCCGATATCATCCGGGCCGATTGTTCATTTCTAATAAAGGAAGTTGGACCGTATCGGACCAACCAGATATTAAAAGAGACAGTATGTATGAAGATGTGGTAGCCATTTTTGCTGATATGAATAATGATAAATTCCAGGACCTGGTAGTGGGTTCGGGAGGGAATGAATTTTATACCAAATCTGAATATAATCTTCCCAGAGTATATTTTAATGATGGAAAAAATAATTTTAAACGCTCCCAAAATGCGTTCAATATACAGGATCAGATTACGGCATCCGGGATATTGAGCTTTGATTTCAATCACGATTCTCTGGTAGATTTGCTGGTTACTGCCCGCTCTATTCCCTGGGCATACGGAGAATGTCCATCTTCAAAGGTATTTATCAATATGGGTGATGGCCGATTTGAAAATGCTACTTTAGAATATACAAATACTGAAAAATGGGGAATGATTAAGGATGTGAAAGCCGGAGATTATGATGAAGATGGTGATGTGGATTTTATTTTGGCAGCTGATTGGGAAGCGTTAAAGGTCCTTGAAAATCATAATGGAAAGTTTTTATTAAAAAATTTACCCATTCCCTCCGGTTTATGGAATAGTATAGAATTATCAGATTTGGACAAGGATGGCGATCTGGACATCGTGGCCGGAAACCTCGGATTGAACAGTAAATTTAAAGCCTCTGAAAAAAAGCCATTGAGAATGTATTATTCAGATTTTGATAAGAATGAAAAAAATGAACAGGCAATTACCTATTATACATGGGACCAGAAAGAGGTGCCTTTTGCTACCATCAAGGAATTGCATAAACAAATGCCACCATTTAAGCGAAAATTTCAATTTGCTGGCCAATTTTCGGAATTGAATGCCAACCAGGTTTTTGGAAATCTGGCATCCGTTAAGGTTAAATATGAGGTTAAAGAACTCGCCTCCTGCATTTTTGAGAACTCCGGAAAAGGTAAATACATCGTACATAAATTGCCCCTTTGGGCTCAGCTCAGTGCTATAAAAGACTTGTTATTGACTGACTTGGATTATGATGGGGATGTCGATATATTGCCGGTATCCAATTATTATGACCTCAATACGCAGATCGGAAGATTGGATGCTGACCCGGGAATAATATTGATCAATGAAGGAAGGTTAAATTTTTCTACGATTACATTGGACCATCCGCATCTGAAAAATCAATCGCGCAGGATCAAACGCCTTGGAAATACAATCGTAGTGGCTAAAAACAATGATCAGACGATACTCTTTTCAATTGATTTCTTACCAAATTGAATTAACGGAAAAACGGGTTTCAAAAAATAATTAAAATATTTATTAACAGCAATCGATTGCGGTATGGTTTTCGAAAATAATTTATTATGCTGGTAGAGCTATATCAGTAGAAAAAATAGGTGATTTATTATTTTTGTGATAAGAAATCTAAGTTTCCTAATCATATCAAATCTGAGAGGCTGTCTCACAATGGTGAGGCAGCCTTTTTTGCTGATTTGAAGACCGCATTTAACCGTTTGCCTTGGTCTTAATTATGGATTTCCTTTTTTCTTTTCTAGCTTTCTGATAAAAGTTTCTCATTTTTGCAAGGAAAGCAAAAAAAGAAAAATGGTAAAAGTAAATTGGAAAGGAGTATATCCTGCATTGACCACTAAATTTAAAGACGACGATTCCCTTGACCTGGAGCAATTCAAAAAGCACCTCGAATTTCAAATCCAGTCAGGGATAGATGGAGCTATCATAGGAGGTAGTTTGGGTGAAGCAAGCACGATAAAGCAAAATGAAATCATAGAATTATTAGTCGCAGCTAAAGAGGTTGCAGGGGACAGAATTCCTATTTTAATCAATATTGCCGAGTCAAATACAAAGGATGCTTTACAAGCTGTTCAAAATGCAGAAGCCAATGGTGCAGATGGTCTCATGCTGTTACCGCCTATGAGGTATAAAGCCGACGATCATGAAACGGTTTTTTATTTTCAGGAATTGGCTGATACCACCGGATTACCGATTATGATTTACAATAATCCGTATGACTATAAAATCAATGTATCGATTGATATGTTTGAGTCTCTTACCCTCAGTCCGAATATTCGGGCTGTAAAGGAAAGCAGCAGGGATATTACCAACATTACAAGAATGAAAAATGCCTTTGGAGATCGTTTTAATATACTGGGTGGAGTAGATACGTTAGCATTAGAAAGTCTTTGCGCCGGGGCAGATGGTTGGGTTGCCGGATTGGTGAATGCCTTCCCTGAAGAAACCGTTGCCATATATAAACTCGTAAAACAAGGCAGAGTAGAAGATGCACTCAGCATTTACCGATGGTTTATGCCATTGCTTGAGCTCGATATTCACTCTAAACTGGTGCAATATATAAAATTAGCTGAGGCGGCTGCAGGTGTAGGCACGGAAAATGTACGTGAACCCAGGTTACCCATCACAGGCCAGGAAAGAATCCAAATTTTAAAAATAATAAATGAAGCATTGGATAAAAGACCGAATTTGAAAATTTTCAATATCTGATTCCGATCCAATTTCTTCCAAAAAGAGATAAAATTTATGATTACCGGAAATATAATTGGGTTCGAAATAACCGATACCAATCAATATATGCAGGGTGTAAATCCCGCAACAGGAGAATATCTTCCTGGCAAATTTTCATTAGCTGATGATGCCGTTATCAGTACCGCATTGGATAAAGCAAAATTGGCCTTCGGTATCTATAGAAAATGGAGCTCTGGTCAACGGGCGGAACTAATTGAAACAATAGCAGAAGAAATAATGGCTTTAGGTGATATTTTAATAAAAAGAGCCAATGAAGAGACAGGATTGCCTGAAGCCCGGATCCTCGGTGAACGAACCCGAACAGTGAATCAACTCAAATTATTCTCACAGATGTTGCGTGATGGAAAATGGGCAATGCCGGTCATAGATGTTGCTTTACCGGACAGGCAACCTTTACCAAGACCTGACCTTCGTAAAATGTTTAAGCCGATCGGTCCTGTACTGGTATTCAGTGCCAGCAATTTTCCATTAGCCTTTTCTACTGCGGGAGGGGATACAGCCAGTGCATTGGCAGCGGGTTGCCCTGTAATAGTAAAAGCACATTCAGCACATCCCGGCACGAATGCTTTAGTGGGAGAGGCCATATTAAATGCCTGCAAAAAATGCAATGCTCCTGACGGGCTTTTCTCTACTGTTTATGGATCGGGATCGGATATGGGACAAAAGATGGTGGCTGACTCCAGAGTAAAAGGAGTAGGGTTTACCGGATCATTGCATGCGGGTCGGGCAATCATGGACACTGCTGCCAGAAGACCTGAACCAATACCTGTGCATTGCGAAATGGGAAGTTTAAACCCCGTCTTCATATTGTCATCTGCATTGGCACATAATATTGAAAAAATAGCTGAGGCATTTGCAGGATCTATTAGCCTTGGGGTGGGCCAATTTTGTACCAAGCCGGGACTTTTGTTTGTAGAAGACAGTCCTTCATTTCAATCTTTCTATGACTTATTAGAATCAAAGCTGGCGAAAATAGCCAGCGCCCCTATGCTCAATGCAAGAATAAAAAGTGCTTTTCTCAATTCGGTGAAGGATTTGCATGGCATGATGCAGGTATCAGACTTTAATAATGGTGAAACCCATAAGGTGAGTCCTGCTTTAGCGTTGGTTGATGCAGCTACCTTTTTAACGAATAAAAAAATGCATGAAGAAGTGTTTGGTCCATTCGCCATGATTATTAAATGCAAAGATCTGAATGACATGGTTGCTGCTTTACCCGTTCTCTCAGGACAATTGACGATTACAATCTGGAGTGATCCGTCCGATACCCGGAATCCAGACCTTATTGATGAAGCGGAAAACTATGCCGGCAGATTAGTATGGAACGGAGTCTCCACGGGTGTGGAAGTAGCTGCCGCAATGGTACACGGTGGCCCTTATCCGGCAACCTCCAACCCCCATTTTACTGCAGTAGGAAATGCTGCCATCTATCGCTGGCTTCGCCCGGTTTGTTATCAAAATTTTCCAATTCAATTATTACCTATTGAATTAAAGAATTAAAAATCATGATTCTGAAAAAATGCCTGATTATCCAATGGATTGCCATATGTTCCTATGCCTCTTATGCTCAGGCCAATATGGACAATGCAGTGATCAGTACCATAAAAATAAATGATCACATGCATATGTTGCAGTGGGCTGGGGCGGGCAATATGTTATTGCTTTCAGGAAAAGATGGTAATATACTTATAGATGATCAGTTCGGTCCATTAGCTGAAAAAATAAATGTTGCGATACAAGCGGTGAACAAAGGCAATGTGAAGTTTTTATTTAATACCCACTATCATGGTGATCATTCGGGTGGCAATGAAAATTTTTCGAAAATGGGTGCAACCATTTTAGCACATGATAATGTTAGAGCTCGATTAGCTGCTGACCAGCGCATCATCAACTTTGCTCAGCCTCAGAAAGCGGCCCCTGAAGCAGCCTGGCCTGTAATTACATTTGGCAATGGCCTCAATGTTCATTTAAATGAGGAAGATGTGATTGTATTTCATGTTGATAATGCTCATACAGACGGGGATGCTTTATATTATTTCCCCAAAAGTAATGTATTGCATACCGGTGATTGTTTTATGAAGGATAGATTCCCGTTTATTGACAGGAATAGTGGTGGCTCAGTAGAAGGTTGGATAAATGGAGTATCTAGAGCCATAAATATGATAGATGATGAAACAGTCATCATTCCCGGGCATGGTGATCTCGCAAATAAATCTGATTATAAAGCTGTACGGGATGCGGTGATGACACTCCGAGATAAAATTAAATCTCAGGTAAAAGCTGGGAAAGATTTAGAGCAAATAAGAGCATTGAATATTTCTAAAGAATTTGATTCCAATTTTGGATCTGGTTTTATTAAAAGTGATGCAATGGTAACCACTATATTCAAAGATTTAAAAGGCGAATAATAGAAAAGCGAATGGACTTACGTTTTTTATCATCTCTTTCATCTTATCCTGATACAATTGAGAGTCAGTTGCGTGTACGATTCCAGGATTGTGATCCGTTTTTGCATTTAAATCAAGCCAGTTATCTTAGTTATTTTGTTAACGCAAGGGAAGATCATTTACGTACCCACTATGGACTGGATATTTACCAATTTTCAAGGGAAATGGGATTGGGATGGATGGTTACCAAAAATCAGGTGGCCTATTTGAGACAGGTGATGGTAAATGAAATAGTTACTATCGAGTCACACATTACCTCTTTTGATGAGACCAGTATCCAGGTGGAATTTATTATGTGGGATGAAAATAAGACAAAACCCAAGGCATTACTCTGGGCTACTTATACTTATGTAAATCTAGCCGAGGGAAAACGGGCAAAACATCAGCCGGAAATAAATGATTTTTTTACAAACATTAAATGGAATGGTCTCAGAGAAGGGACTGGCTTTGATGAACGAATCAAAGAATTGTACCAAATGGGTAAATAAGTCAACACCAATAAACTCCTTATTTTTTTATTTACGACCATATTCGAAGTATTCCGTCATCACCTTGAATCCCAGTCTTTTGTAAATACCATACCCGGAATCTGAAGACTGTAATACTGTTGCGCCGAGGTTTTTTGTTTTGGCGCATGCTAAGGTGTAATTTGTTAAAGCGGTTCCTATTCCTTGTTTTCGATACGATTCAAGTGTGGCGAGACCATAAATGCCCATGGTGTCAATAGTAATGCACATTTCGACTCCTGCTACAGGAGCGCCATTTTTAAAATATAATGCAAATTGTATGGGTAATTTATTTTCAAGTATCATCCCAGATATCCGGTGGTAATAAGAAATTACGTTTTCGTCTCTGGGTTTCCATTGATCCGCAATGAGCCGGGCATAGGATTGAAGATCTTCTGCGCTGGTTACCACCCGGATATCGTGCATTGAGGGATCTGTAGCAGGTCTATAGTTTGTAAGATCCAGCTTCATTCCGGGTGTTGAATCGAGGCAATTAAAATCCAGCGAGGCAAGGATTGATTTTACCTTTTCATTTAGTTGATTCTTAGCAATCCAAATGGTGTATTTACGTTTATGATCTTCATAACGATTTACCGCGTTTTCAATTTCCCTGTCCGAGATATGGTGACCATTGAGGATATGGATAATATTAAAAGTATCGCTATCGAGCCCACTATCCACTACGGTGAGATTTGATTTTTTAATTACCACCATGCCTTTTGTACGTGAAGGGAAGGAAGAGATATGCGAGTCGAAATTTTTGAGTAAGATGTTCATTTAAGTCAAAAGATTATCTGATCCTTTTTTATCATTTAATGTGAGAATTAATTCTACTTTATCATCAGGAAAGATTAAATTGAATGACTTCGGGCTTTGAACTGCTACTTACTTAAAAATTAATATTTTCCGTTTTTGATCAATGAAAAGTGTTTGTGAGGTATTTTGCTATTCTCCGTAAGGAAACAAGATATATCTGATTCAAAGTAATTGAAATTTTCAATCATCCAACTCCTTATCCAAATCCCCCAGCAAATCACTAAACTCTATCCTGGTTTGATGCAATTCCTTATTGATGATATTGAAGGAGGCAAGGCCGTGCAGAACCAATTCTTTGTAGATGGGTTTTTCAGAGTCTGGTAGTTCAGCTCCTTTTGCGATTAATCTTTCAAGTCCGGATACCTGAGATAAGGCTTGATGATATTCAGGATCGGTTGCATCTACTGACATTTTCAGCTGATGTTCACCTGCAAACCACGCCTTAATTACTCCATAAGGATCCCGGTCATTTTTCTTTAATTTTTCAGGATGTGGAAAGTATTTAAGAAATTCGGTCTTGACTGCTTTATTTATAAGTTCAAAAGCAACTTTATAAGGCCCTTGTTGTTCTCCTTCGTATACTAATTCCACTTTGCCGGTGATGGCGGGAATCACACCTACCAAATCGGATAATCGTGCAAGACCACTGGATTCATTGTTTTTTAGCATTCTGCGTTCTACCGCACTCAGCAAATTTTCATATGCACTGATACCGAGGCGGGCTGATACACCGGAATTGGTATCGATTAATTCGCTGGTTCGGGCTTCAAACGATATTTGTTCAAGCAGTACTTTAATGATATCGGGGACTATTATATTTTTCTGTTCTGGTTTTACTTTGGCTTCCTGTTCTGTAATTTTCCTGGCAATATCGATATCAAGAGGATAGTGAGTAATGATCTGGCTGTCGATGCGGTCTTTTAGTGGTGTGATGATGCTGCCCCTATTGGTATAGTCCTCAGGATTAGCTGTAAATAAAAACAGAATATCCAATGGCAACCTTACTTTGAATCCTCTGATCTGAATGTCGCCTTCCTGCAGGATATTAAAAAGGGAGACCTGAATTCTGGGTTGCAGATCAGGCAATTCATTGATTACAAATAAAGATCGGTTGGCTCGCGGTATAAGACCATAGTGCAAGACTCGTTCATCCGCATAGGGTAGTTTTAGTGTTGCCGCTTTTATAGGATCTACATCACCGATGAGATCAGCAATGCTTACATCCGGAGTAGCGAGTTTTTCTACATATCGATCATCCCGGTGTATCCAATCTATTGGGGTATCATCACCCATGGTTTGGATAGTAGCTTTACCAAATGGTGACAGCGGATGAAAAGGATCATCATTTATTTCAGATCCCTTGATAATAGGTATGTATTCATCTAATAGTCTTACCAATAATCTTGCTATCCTGGTTTTAGCTTGTCCACGTAATCCCAAAAGGAGTATATGATGTTTAGACAGTATGGCTCTTTCCAGATCGGGAATCACCGTATCATCAAAGCCGTGAATGCCTTCGAAGATGTTTACCTTCTTTTTCAATGCGGTGATCAGATTATCCCGCATTTCATCTTTTATTTGTTTTACTCTGTAACCCGATGATTTGAGTTGACCGAGTGTGCTTATTTCTTTCATAACTATAAATTTACCATGTAAGATGTATGATATTTAATGTACCACAATATCCTAGATCCTATGTCGTACATTGTACATTACTTCACCTTCTTCTTTTCTTGCTTTTTTTATAATCCATAAATATAAATTCTCCCAGTGTATCCAGTGTACTGTAAAATGCTTTACCATTATTGGCACTGGTGAATTGATCTACAAAACTGGCCAGGTAAGGGTCGCGGGCAACCATAAAGGTAGTGATTGGTATCTGAAGTTTCCTGCACGCAAGGGCAAGGGCCAGTGTTCTGTTTATGATCTTGCGGTCCATGCCATAAGGATTCTTATAATACTTTTTGCCTACTTTGATGCAGGTCGGTTTGCCATCCGTGATCATCATGATTTGTTTATTCGGATTTTTCCTGCGGCGTAGGATTCCCATGGCCATTTCGAGACCGGCCACAGTATTGGTATGAAATGGACCTACCTGAAGGTAAGGCAGGTCTTTCATTTGTATCTCTTTTGCATCGTCACCAAAGGTGATGATATCAAGTGTATCTTTTGGGTAACGGGTAGTGATCAACTCACTGAGTGCCAGAGCCACTTTTTTGGCCGGAGTAATTCTATCCTCACCATACAAAATCATTGAATGGGATATGTCTATCATCAGCACCGTACTGGTCTGAGATTGGAAATAAGTCTCATATACTTCGAGATCATCTTCTTGAAGAATCAGGTCTTCAACACCATGCTGGATTTGAGCATTTTTTATTGATTCAGTGAGGGCCAGTTGATCCAACCTGTCTCCAAATTCGTAAGGTCTTATTTCAGAGGTAAATTCATCCCCAAATCCGGTCTTTGGAGTAGAATGCTGTCCTTTTTTGCTTTTTTTGAGCTGGTCGAAAACATCATCCAGAGCCTGTCGTCTCAGTGCTATTTCCAATTTTGAGCTTGGGTTGGGACTTAAAAAGCCTTCTTTATTTTCGTTGATATAACCCTTGTCAATTAGATCCCGAATAAAATCGGCCATTCCGTAGTCATCGGTAGTGAGTTTGTACCTTTTATCAAGATCGGTTAGCCAGGACAGGGCTTCGGTCACATCCCCTGAGGTATGCAATAATAATTCTTTGAATAGCTTGAATAGCTTATCAAAAGGTGACTTTCCTTCCAGGTTGTGGTCCGCTTTGCCAAAATACCAATTAAGCATGTAAGTGGAATATGAAACAAATATACGGGACAAAGGTTGTAAATGGACTGAAGGAAATCAAACAAACTGCCATTCCATATAGGACTGGTTTATTTTGTTTTTTGATCCAAGAAACACCATAGGTTCATTGGATTTTCAAATTTATTTTTGGAATAGGCCTGAATTAATAATGGATGAATTAATTAAAAAATGCAGTTTACTTTATTAAGGCTAACCATTGTGAGCAGGAAGATTTAATGATTTATCGGCTTTTACCGATGTATGCCGGATATAGGCATGGGATTTTTTTCCCTTTTTTGGCCGGCAGAAAAAATCAGTAAAAAGGCAACTGTTTATTTAAAAATCGGTAATTCTCTCACTGACATTTCCTTTTTACATTCGTTTACAACATATGTCCTTGGTTACAAATAATAGCGGAGTAATCTACATCGATACTTTTTTCGAAACATCTCAGATTCTGAACCTGTATAGGAACCATTTGCAAAATCATACGGCTATAATTAATGCAGTTTCCAGGTCCTCCTTTGTGCCAAGTCATTGGGGTCCTACTTCTTTAAAATTTTCCCTTGCCGGTGAAGAAAAATATACACTGGATAAAAGGCAATATGCTGTTAATCTTGATCATTTTTTAATTTTAAATGAAGGATCTGAATATGCGACTACCATAGACTCTGATGAGGATGTACATATTTTTACCATTAACTTTTCCAGAGATTTTAGTTTTAAAGCCTTTAGACAACCCGGAATTTCCAATATTTTCTTAGATGAACTCAATACGGAAGAGACTTATCAACCTGAGTTTGTAGAAAAATTATTTCCTTTTGAAATCGCCTGGCGGTCGGAAATACTGGAAATAAAAGAATTGGTAGAGTCAAGATTTGAAACAGATACCTTAGAACTGGATGAAAAGTTAAATTTGTTATTCGGGAAAATGGCTCATGCGCATGATGCCTGCATGCATGAGACTTTATCATTATCTTTAAAGAAAAAATCCACCCGATTGGAATTATACCGGCGACTGTATTTTGTAAAGGATTATATCCATTCCAATTTTAAGAACGAATTTACTTTAAGGGACCTTTCGCAAGTCGGATTGCTGTCTGAGTTTTACCTGATCAGGCATTTTAAACAACTATTTTCCCTTACCCCTTTTGAATATTTGATTCAATTGAGAATGCAAAAAGCACATGCTTTAATGACCTGTACTGATTTGCCCGTTCAGGTGGTATGCAATATGGCGGGGTACAACGATCATTCCTCCTTTAGTAAATTATTTAAGAAGCACTTTCATTATCCCCCGGCCAAATTGCGCTTGCTTACTCGTAATTAATATCTAATCCTTTGAAAAAACGAAATCCTTTGATTTTGCAGCCACATGACATTGGTTACACGTATTGGTAAATAAAGTAGCTCCTCTGTATTCAGCATTTACTCCACCACCAGCCAGCCTGATTTTTAGTGAAACCGGATCTATGTGGAACCATTCCCAATTGCCAAAATCAGGGTTGAAATTCTTCCCGCGTTTGGTCATGGCAACATAAAAGGTATTGATGGTATCACCGGAAGCTTTTCTATATTCCTTTACAATCATGGTGCCTATAGGATATTGGCCATCAGCTGTCCTGGAAGCATTGCCTTTTAAATATACCCATCTTTGTGAATTAGGTACCCTGCTTAAGTGGGCACCGCCCGAATTGGCCAATAAGGAAGTATCGGCTGTTTTTTTTACAATAGGCCAATTTCTCCATCCTTCAAAATCAGAATTTCTGGCAACAAATTCATTTTCTTCCACTATCACTTCTTCTTCTTTTTTACAAGACATCAGTATGATAAGGATACCTGAGAGTAGAATGTACTTTAACATATATTTTTGATTTTTTAAATTTGATCAAATCTATAGGTATAGGTGATTAGGACGATATGTCAAAATTGTGTTGTTCTTTACATCCATAAACTGGGCAATATTCGCCACATGATGATTGTTTCCACAGCTTTCATTTCCTTTTTTACCATTCAAAGTTGGAATAAGATTGCTGATATTCTTTTTTCTCTCTAATTTGCTCTCATCCACTTAAAAATGTAGAGTATGAAATGTGTCAGTTTTTTAATTTGCCTTATTCTTACCGAAATCCTTCAGGCTCAATCCTGGACTCCTCCCGCAGATGCTGAGCGATGCCCGTGTAAATGGGGAGTTGATGATCAGCGGGGTTCAGCCAATCATATGAAACCTGAAACCGTATTAAGAGCTACAAAACTTATTAAAACAGGTGAAGTGATAGAACTGGGTCAAACATTGAGTCCTACTATGCCTTTTTTTGGAACTCGAAGGTTTGAAATTATTACGAAACGAACCGTGAATTACCCACAGACCAACCATCGGGGCAGTAATGAAGAATACATCACAGGTGAGATAGGTCAGGTAGGCACTCAATTTGATGGATTTGCGCATCAGACCATTGGAAGCAGCCTGTACAATTGTTATAAATTGGACGACATTGCAACCCGAAACGGATTTGAAAAACTCGGAGTGGAAAAAGTAGGCGCATTGATTACCAGGGGTGTATTATTAGATATTGCTGGATTGAAAGGGCTTACTATGTTGCCCGATGATTATGAAATTACCGTTCAGGATTTAGAACAAGCGCTGATTAAACAAAAAATGACCATCCAGCCCGGAGATGCAATAATAATACATACTGGGTATGGAAAGCTGTGGAATGTTGATAATACAAGGTATGCGAAGGCTCACCCCGGGATTGGTGTTGCAGCTGCCAATTGGATAGTTTCTAAAGATCCCATGCTGGTGGGTGCTGATAATGGGGGTATTGAAATCAACCCCAATCCCGATACTAAACTTTCATTGCCGGTGCATCAAATCATGCTGGTGGTAAACGGTATACATTTATTGGAAAACATGAAACTGGACCAATTGGCGGAGAAAAAGATATTGGAATTTGCCCTCATGGTGCAACCATTAAAAATAAAAGGGGGGACAGGGTCTACCGTAGCTCCAATTGCCGTATTTTGATGAAAAAATACTCTGATAAGTGAAAATAATTATACTTCTAACCATTATAGTCCATACCCTTGCGTTTTCCCAAAAGTATCCAATGATTTTGGACGAACGAGTCCGTGCGGAAGTCATCAATAATATACTGGACGACCGTTTCAACCATCTTTTACCCCAGCTTATGCGACGCGAAGGATTTGATATGTGGATACTCATTTCCAGAGAGTATCATGAAGATCCTGTAATGAAAACCATGCTACCTGCGGAATGGTTGTCTGCCAGAAGAAGAACTGTTTTCGTATTTTTTGATAATGGTAAAACAGTGGAAAAACTAGCCATAGCAAGATACGATGTAGGACTTTTAAAATCTTCCTGGGACTTGAATGTATATTCTGATCAATGGGACGCTCTGATCGATGGCATCAAATCTAAGAAGCCAAAGAATATCGGAATCAACTATTCCTCCAATTATGCTCATGCAGATGGGCTCAGTCATTATGAGTATGAACAATTAATTTCCAGACTTCCGGATGAATATAAAGCCAGAGTTCATTCTGCGGAAAAACTTTCTGTGGCATGGCTTGAAACCAGAACCAAGTATGAAATGGATCTCTATGAACATATTAACAGAATATCTCATGAAATACTCCGCGAAGGACTAAGCAATAAAGTAATACAACCCGGCATAACTACCACTGAGGATGTGGTATGGTGGTACAGACAACGAATCACGGATGCAGGCCTGGAGACATGGTTTCATCCTACAGTGGATATACAAAAAGCAGATACTTCCAGGTTTGATCATTTACGTACGTTTTCAAAACGACCCGGATTGGAAATTATTCAACCCGGAGATCTATTGCATGTTGATTTTGGAATAACTTACCTGAGATTAAACTCAGATATGCAGGAACATGCTTATGTATTGAAACCCGGAGAAAAAGAAGTGCCAGGTTACCTGCAATCCGCCTTTTCAAAAGCATATAGATTACAGGATATACTTACTGAAAACTTTAAAACCGGTTTGACCGGAAATGAAATTCTGACCAACGCATTAGATCAGGCAAAGAAAGAAGGCATCAATGGATCTATATATACTCACCCGATAGGATCCCATGGTCATGCGGCAGGTCCGACTATTGGTATGTGGGATAACCAGAAGAAAATTGTCGGTCCGGGAGACTATCCATTATTTCCCAATACTGCGTACTCAATTGAATTAAATGCATCGGTGATAATACCAGAATGGAACGGTAAGATGATCAGAATAATGTTGGAACAGGATGGATTTTTTGACGGAAAATCCTTCAGATATATTGACGGGAGACAGGAGAAGATTTATGCCGTGCAAAGATAAAACTGGACAAAACCTGAATCAGAGCCGGAGCTGACTTTTATCATTATACAGCAATTCAGTATACATTAATCTGGTATATTTAAAGAATTAAAATGAATGCAGAGGTCTTTAATCATCAATTGAAACAGGTAGTCATCCTGAGTTTGATATTGTTATTATCTTATTTATTGCTGCGCGAACTATACATTTTTATTCCCGGGTTACTGGGAGCATTGACTATGTATATTCTTTCCAGAGGCAGTTATTATCAGTTGGTGTTTCATAGGCATTGGAATAAAAGAGCAGCTGCCTGGTTTTTCATTGTATTGTGTTGTGTAATAATATTGGGGTTGACCTTCCTGACTTTTCATTTGCTGAGTGATCAGGTGCAATCTTTTTTAAAAAATCCGGCAGCTATGATCACCACAGCAAAAGAGTCAATAATGAGAGTACAGAATGAATCTGGAATACAGTTTATCTCTGAAGAGATTATGGATCTTTGGCAGCAAAAATTAAGTGCCACCATCCCCTCTTTCCTTAATGATACTTTTAACCTTTTCCTGAATATTGCCTTGTTGCTATTTATGCTTTATTATATGCTTGCACATGGTAAAGAAATAGAATCTTATTTAATCAAAGTAATTCCACTCAAAAATGCCAATGTGCATTTATTGGCTGTGGAAACAAAAAGAATCGTAAAAGTAAGCGCGTTGGGTATTCCAATTATTTCTCTGGTGCAGGGTTTGATCGCTACCATCGGATATTATCTGTTTGGGGTAAACGAATACATTCTTTGGGGATTTTTGACTGGGGTTTTTGCATTTTTCCCTATTGTTGGCACCATGATTATATATGTTCCACTGGTTTTATTTATGTTCGTTAGCGGGAGTAAATCCCTGGCCGTTGGGCTTGGTGTGTATAGCCTGGTAGTTACCGGAAATATCGATTATGTGGTTCGTATTACACTTTTGAATAAGATGGGTCACATTCATCCTGTAATTACAGTCATAGGGGTAATTGCCGGTTTAAGTATGTTTGGTTTTATAGGATTGATTTTTGGCCCTTTATTGGTTAACTATGTGATTTTATTGTACCGTATTTATACCAATGAATTTCTGGAAAATACAGATTTACATCCATCAGAAAATTTTCAGTAAGAATGGAGTATATTGAATTAAAATGATTCTCCGTATTTTCATTCCGGTAATCAATTAATATGAATAGAAGAAAATTTATCCAATCAACTTCCAAATTTGGCTTAGCCTTAGGTGTAACACCTTCATTGAAGCCTATTCCCCAACCAAACAGGTACAAATCAGCCAATGAAAAAATCATCCTTGGCATAATCGGATGCAATGGCATGGGTGCTGCCGATATGAACAATGCTTTGAAGCAATCCAATGTTGAATGTGCTGTCATTGCTGATGTGGATGAGTCCGTGAGAAACCGGTATGCTCAGGTAGTAAATAAATCCCAGGGCAAAACTCCCGTACTGGTAAATGATTTTAGAAAATTATTGGATAATAAAGATATTGATGGGGTAATCATCGGCACACCGGATCATTGGCATTGCCTTTCTGCCATCTATGCCTGCCAGGCTGGCAAAGATGTGTATGTAGAAAAACCAATGGCCAATTCCATAGGTGAATGTAACCTGATAGTGAAAGCAGCGCGAAAATACAATAGGGTAGTGCAGGTAGGTCAGCAACAAAGAAGCGGTGATCATTTTAGTTCCGCAATGAAACTTATACATGAAGGAGGGATAGGGCAGCTCAGAAAAGTAAATATCTGGGGATTTTTCCCTTATGGACTGGGACTAACAAAAGTGGCTGATGAGGCTATACCCTCCGGAGTTGATTTTGATATGTGGTTAGGTCCTGCACCTGCACGATCATTTAATAGATCCAGATTTCACGGGGCATGGCGTATGTTTTGGGACTATGGTGGTGGATTATTATCTGATTGGGGTGTGCATCTATTGGATATTGCACTTTGGGCAAAAAACATCAAGACACCGCCCAAATGGGTGGTAGCTACCGGCGGTAATTTTTCAATAGATAATAATTATCGGGAGACACCCGATACCATGAATGTATCCTATCAACTGGATGATTTTACTATCCAGTGGGATCATGTGGCCGGACCACTTAATGGGCCGTATGGTAGAAGTTATGGACTTGCTTTTGTGGGTAACGATGCTACCCTGGTGATAAACAGGGATAGTTGGGAATTATTTCCTGAGGTAGCATATGGAAAGTATAAAGTAAATGCACTGCCAAAAAGAACCGAAACAGAAAGACCTCATGAACTGCATATCAAAAATTTCCTCGAATGTATAAAATCAAGAAAAGATCCTGCATGTACGGTGGAAAATGGAAGAATCGTAGCCATGTATGCACACATGGGTAATATTGCTTTGCGTACCAATACCAGGTTAGAATGGAATGAGTCGAATCAAAATTTCGGGGAGAATAAAATGGCAAATTCGATGATCACCCCGGTTTATAGAAAACCATGGACTCTACCGTCAATTTAATCCAAATGGCAAGTTAAATTCCAACGCAAAGCCAGATCAGGCCGTTTATATCAGTATGAGAAAGATATTATTTGTGGCAAGCTTAATAACGGCTGGTTTCCTTTTTACCAATTTGACCTGTCAAAAAGAGGAATCCACCCCGGACGGTTGTATAAAAGTAAAAATGATTGGCTATTTATGCGGGCAAGCTAATTTTCAGATCCTGGATTCAAAATACCATTCCTTCGGTGAAAATGGCTGGGTCGATGGTAACGGGGAAAAATGGGATCATGTATTCAAATCTTTACTTACTTGTAATGATCTACAAATGCTTGATGCGATGGCCAGACCAAGTTATACAGGATTGGAATTTACAGTAAAAATTTTGGAAAAACCTGAGGATAATGGTTGTGCCATCTGCAAAGCATTATTATTTGGCCCCAGTACCTGGCACTATGTAAAATTTCAAGGTGATAATTGCAAGTGAATAAGTTGCGTACATTGACGAAGGGAATGATCCCCTTAGGCTTTTGGCGCCTC
>CAYNIG010000083.1:0-16783 GCA_964396995.1 uncultured Saprospiraceae bacterium
TCATTTACTCAATGCCAAAAAGGAGATATAGGCCATACTCAAGCTTGCGCATTCAATTACCCATCGGCTAATGATTTGCATCCCAAAGCAGCAAAATTTAAATCTATACTTAAAAAATACAATACCCTGGGCTTGCCTGGAATCTCACTTTTGATAAGAGATAAATCAGGCAGTTATATTCAATCCGTAGGAAAAGCCGATCTGGATAGAGGTATCGATTTTGCACCTTGTACGGTGGCTAAAGTGGCCAGCATCACTAAAATGTTTACAGGTAGTCTAGTGCATAAATTGGCAGAAGAAAAGGTATTCAAACTGGATGATCAGATCGATCGTTGGCTGGATGAAGATGTTTTAAAAAAAGTAACCAATGCCCGTGGCGCTACCATACGACAACTAATGAATCATACGACCGGCATATACGATGTGATTACGAGTAATGCATTTTATCTGGCTTTATTGAATCAGCCAGATAAAAAATGGGTACCTGAAGAGTTGATAAAATATGCCTACGGTAAAGAGCCCCGATTCGAGTTGGGAAAGAGTTGCTTTTATTCAAACACCAATACACTATTGCTTAGCATGGTCGTGACCAGGGCCACCGGAAAGTCTAATGTAGAACTATTACGAGAAAAGATATTGACTCCATTGGGAATGTCTGATACCTATTATTATACACATGAATCATTGCCGGATATTACTGCCCAAGGGTATTTTGATCTATACAATAATCAAAGTCTGGTCAATGTAACGAATTTCAATACGGGCTCAGGTCATGGATATGGTGGTTTTTTCTCGACCGTGATGGACCTGCAAAAATTTATAGAACCTCTGCTTAAAACCAGGACCTTACTTAAGCCGGAGTCATATCTTGAAATGACCAAATTCATCGCTGAGGTGGATCCTGATGATCCGGCCAATGATTTAAATCTTGGAGCAGGGCTAATGAAAAGATATTTTAATCAACCTCTTACAAGTGATCGATATGGTTATGGACATACAGGCCGTGATTTGGGCTATTCTGCAAATGCATTTTATTTTCCCAATTATGATGTGACCTGTTGTTTTATTTTAAACTATGGTACAAATGCTGCCAGCAAATTGCGCGAGGTGTTTTATGATTTTCAGGATGAGATAACGAGTGCATTATTTGATTGACGACATACTTATTCTGGCAGTTTCTTAAAAATATACATCTTTTAATAATCATTTTATGAAAAAAATATTATTTGGTTTCATTTCGTATTTTAATATAAGTGGCCTAATGGCTCAAATTGAGCAAGAAAGTATCATACTCAGACCCACAAATAATATATATCTAAATTTACTTGGTGATGCATCTATCTTCTCTCTTAACTATGAATAGTTATATCCTATCCGCAAAAAAGTTATAATTGCAAGAAAAATAGGACTGGGATATAACCAAGCTGACCCAGTTTGTATTTCCTTTGGCAATCCTTGTCCCAGTCCGCCTAAGTAAAGCCAAATTACTTCACACCTTCAGTGATAAACACTCCCCTTCCATAGGTACCAATCACCAATTGTTTGGTTTTAGGATGTATAAAAAAATCCTGAACTGATATCGAAGTGGGCAGATTAGCATTCAGACAATTCCAGGTCTTACCTCCATCCTGGCTGATGTATATTCCCATATCAGTACCTACATACAATCTGTCTTTGATGGATGGGTCTTCTTTAATCATATTTACAGGTGCAGCCGGCAATCCAGCTGCAATGCTGCTCCAGGTCCTTCCATAGTCCTGAGATTTAAAAACCAAAGCACTGATATTATCTTCTCTGCGGTCACTCATGCTTAAATACACGGTAGCTGCTTCATATTTTGATGGCTCTATATTGCTCACCGCAGCGTCTTTTAACAATCCTTCAGAAATATCAGTCCATTTACCTTTTCCTTCATTGGATGTAAAATGCACTTTCCCATCATCTGTACCCGCATATAATAAACCTTTAACCATAGGCGATTCGGCAATAGCAGTGATGCATTGATAACTGATCCTATAAGGCAGGTTGCCAATTTTCTTTTTATCATTCTGAGTCAGGTCATCGCTTATTTTTTCCCATGTTTTACCTTGATCATTTGTCTTTAATACATATTGGAATCCATGGTAGATGGTTTTACCGTGTGGTGATTGGGAAGTTGCAGCAAGCCATTCACCTCTTGGATCTTCGCCTATGATGGCAGCGGGAGGATTTATTGATTCACTGCTTTTTTTGGATTTTAATTTCTTCAGGTCACCCTTCATTATCCGGCCATAAAAGGAGGAGGAATAAATGGTATTATTGTCTATGACGATTCGGGTGCCTTCTCCTCCGGGTACCCAATCAAATAGGCCTGTATTTTTATCAGATGGCTTGTGGATGGAGCTACTGAGCAATCTCACAGAACCTTCATCCTGGATAGAGCCATACACATAAAAGGGAATGTTTAAATCATAAGTCACATTATAAAACTGGGTAGTAGGTATTTCATGGTAAAAATCCTTCCAGCTTGCTCCACCGTCATAAGTAAGATTTACACCGCCATCATTCCCATTAAGAATATAATTGGGATCTGATGGATCTATCCACATGGCGTGATGATCACCATGCACCTGCCATTCTCCTTTTTTACCACGGGCCAAGGGAGTCCATGTCTTACCTCCGTCGGGGCTACTGGCTACATCCAAACCCATAAGATAAACCCGATTGGGGTCTTTAGGGCTTACCCTTATTTGAGAAAAAACCCATCCGTACGTTCCAGAGAAATATTCCATAAAATCATCATGTTCACTCATTAGTTTCCAGGATTCTCCTTTATCATTACTTCGATATACTTCGGCACCTACAATTACATTTAGTTTGGGTCTGCCATAGGAATCCTTTTCCCCGGGTTTTGGGTCCCTCTTTTTGGCATGATTATCAATGAATGCATACAAGATATTGGGGTCGGCCGGTGTTACCGCCAATCCAATCCTTCCTGTAGTCTTGGTATCGGGTAAACCATTTTCAATGATTTTCCAGTTATCACCACCATCTGTAGATTTATAGATGTGATCACCATCTTCCGGTACCGGATCAGACCACCTTTTTCTAATACGGGTCCACATGCTTACATACAGTGTATTGGGATCGGAAGGATCCATCACAATGTCATTTGCTCCGGTCTTGTCATTGGTATACAATACCTTTTTCCAATTTAGTCCCCCGTCGGTAGATCTATAAACTCCCCGATCTTCGTTTTTACTCCATTCATTTCCACCAGCTGCCACATATACTATATCAGGATTGTTTGGATGCACTACAATCCGGGCTATAGTGGATGTGTTTTCCAATCCCATCAATCTCCAGGTTTCTCCTCCGTCCACTGATTTAAATAATCCTATCCCCGGTAAGGAAGCTCTGAAAATATTAGCTTCACCTGTTCCCACATACACTATATTTGGATTGGAAGGAGCGATGCCAATATTTCCTATTGAAAGGGTAAGTTCCTTATCCATCAACGGCACCCATGATTTTCCTGCATCTTTTGTGCGCCACAGACCACCGGTGGCAAACCCGGCATAGATTATATTCTTGTTTCCGGGAATTCCTCTTACATCGGTACATCTCCCACTCATTTTTGCAGGATGCAAAGGTTGCCACTTCAGTTCTTTATATGGACTATTATTTATTAATCGTTCGTGCTGAATAAAAGCTATTCGTTTTTCTCTTCCGCCAGAAGGTCGTTGATTGGTTTCCTGGGATAGAATGGTATGGAAAAATAATGCCAGTATGATGATTAAACTCAGTTTCATTTGAAAAGTAATTTTTACAAAAATAGGAAAGTCTTACTACAAAAAGTTTGACAAATTGGTACGACATAAATCACTTAGTGATCAACCATTCAAGCTCCGATAGGATCATCGCAGTCGCCCCCCAAATGATAGTACCGTGTATTTCATAACAGGGCACCTCTTTAATCATCATCCCGGAGCTGATTCTGATATCTCGTTTTGATTTGCTATCTGCGTGAGTGATCATAGACAGATCCACCTCCAGGATTTCTTTCACCTCAGATACCTGGGCTGTAAATAAAATAGGAGCATGATGGATGGCAATTACCGGAGATACATAAAAACCAGAAACCGGTATGTATAATGATGTCAACGTACCCAGCACTTCTACTTCTTTTGGAATACCAATCTCTTCGTTAGCTTCCCTGATGGCGGTCTGTATCGGGTAATCATCCAGAGTCTCCATGCTTCCACCCGGAAAACTAATCTGACCACTGTGCCTGTCCTTATCATGTGTTTCTCGCTTTATCAAAGTAATGAATACCCTGTCTACTTTGGTATACAGGAAGACAAGAACAGCAGCTTTTTTTGCATTTTCTGGAATGATGGGATATTTTCCTCTGCCCGGTACAGACATTAATCTATGTGCATTTTCACCAGGAAGGGTATTTTGCAACCCATATAATAATTTATTTTTAAGGTCTGGCAGGGAAATCATTATTTACTGCTCCTGGGATAATGTAAATGCTATTGACAATAATTTGGATTCGGACCAGGCTCCTGATAAGATTTGAGTTCCAATCGCCAATTTGTTTTCAGTCTGACCCGTTGGTATCGATATTCCTGGTATTCCAGCCACATTAGCTAACACGGTGAAAATGTCTGCGAGATAGACCGAAACCGGGTCATTTAGTTTTTGGCCAATCTTCCAGGGCATTACCGGCGATACAGGCATGATCAAAGCATCAAACTGATTAAATAGATCGTCTAATCTGTTTTTTACCAATCTTCGCACCTTTTGGGCTTTGGTATAATAGGCATCGTAAAAACCAGCACTCAATACATAGGTACCTAATAAGATTCTCCTTTTAACTTCTGTTCCGAATCCTTCCGTTCGCGTTTTTTTATACAATTGATCCAGGGTATCGGCTTTTGCCCTATGACCATATCTGATGCCATCAAACCGGGATAAATTAGAGGAAGCCTCCGCTGTAGTCATCACATAATAGGCAGGTATGATATATTCCAACCAATCCATTTTGGTCTGCACCAATGTATAACCCCTCGCTTCCCAATTTGCAATAGAAGCATAATAATTGTCATATATCTCCTTATCAATAGACTCTTTAAATGGTTCCAAATCCAGATAAGCTAATTTCGGTTTTGCATCTGTTAACAAATGTTCTGTGTATTTTTCCACGGGTAATGAAGACATACTTGCATCATACTCATCCACACCAGCCGTGATTTCAAGTAACAGTGCGGCATCGTAAACCGATTTAACCAGAAAACCTGCCTGATCAAATGAGGAGCCATAGGCTATAAGACCATGCCTTGAAATACGACCATAACTGGGCTTAAATCCAATGATACCACAGAATGCAGCCGGTTGTCGTACACTACCTCCTGTATCCGTACCGATAGACGCCCAGCAGGTATCGCTGGCCACACTGGCGGCACTCGCACCCGATGATCCTCCTGGAATCTTTGAATGATCTAATGGGTTTTTCACTGGACCATAAACCGAGTTTTCATTGGACGAACCCATAGCAAATTCATCACAGTTTACCCGGCCTATTATGATTGCGTCTTCATTTATGACTTTATCCAGTACGGTAGCACTATACCGGGCGGTATAGCCTTTTAATATGGAGGACGATGCAGTGAGTGAATGATCCTTATAGCTTACGATGTCTTTATGTGAAATCACCATACCAAATAACCTGCCCAGTGGCTGCTCACTTTTTATTTTCATATCTAATGCAGCAGCTTTATCTAAAGCTTCCTCTTTGTATATTTCTATGTACTGATTTAGTGATTTCGTTTTTTCTATTTCGAGAAGATAGTGATTTACTATATCGATAACCGAAAGTTTCCGATCTATCAATGCTTTTTGTAATGACCGTATGTCTGAGTGAGAGGATAACATGTATTAGCCGATTAGAGTTGAAAACAATTCTTCTTTTTTTAATTTTGATTGTTCACCCGAGATCATATTTTTCAATGAATACAATCCATTAACAATCTCATCATCACCAATCAATACTACAAAGGGTACATGCAGATCGTTTGCATATTTCATTGACTTATTAAGTTTTACTGCATCGGGGTACAGATCAGTGTTGATATTCACTTTTCTCAATTCATTCGTGATGTCAATAGCCTGAATGACTGCATTTTCACTCATGGGTATCACCAATACCTTAAGTTGATGACCAATTTCAGCCGGGAATAATTGTAATTCTTCCATTACATCAAATATTCTTTCAGCCCCAAATGAAATCCCTACTCCAGGCACATCAGGCAACCCAAATGAGCCGGTTAAGTTATCATACCTTCCGCCTCCCCCCAGGCTACCCATTTGCGTATTTTTAGCGGCAACTTCAGTGATGAACCCGGTATAATAACTAAGCCCTCGAGCCAAAGTGGGGTCAAAAACCACTTCTTGTGTCAGATTGTATTTAGAAGAAATAGAGAATATGGTTGTAAGGTCTTTGATTGCTTTTCCACCGGAGAGGGTATGCCCAATCACTTTTGCTATTGATTCAAGATCGGATACTTTTATTACATCTAAAATTTTTTCAGCAGCTTCTTCCTCTATACCTCTTTCAACCATTTCGTCTATCACTTTTTCTTCGCCTATTTTGTCCAGTTTGTCGATGCACACGGTCATGCTTATAAATTTATCTGCAATACCAGCTGCTTCAGCAATTCCCATGAGCACACCTCTATGGTTGACTTTGATTTGAACATCTATACCAAATAAAGTAAACGCCTCTGAATAAATCGAGATCAAATCAGCTTCGTAAATTAACGATTTAGAACCCACCACATCACAGTCACATTGATAAAACTCCTGGTATCGACCTTTTTGAGGCCTGTCGGCCCTCCAAACGGGTTGTATCTGGTATCGTTTAAATGGGAAAGTGATGTCTCCCCGATTCATTACTACAAATCTGGCAAATGGCACAGTGAGATCATATCGAAGACCTCTTTTAGCAATACTTACTGCTAATTTCAATGAATCTTTATTTTTTATTGCCTCTCCGTCTGCTTCTTCTAAAAAATTACCGGAGTTTAATATTTTGAATAACAACCGATCTCCTTCTTCACCATATTTGCCGGTAAGGGTCTGCATTAATTCCAGGGATGGAGTTTCTATTGGCACAAAACCATGTCGTTGAAATACCGATTCCAATATTCCAAACAGGTATTTTCTCTTCAATACTTGCGCTGGTAAAAAATCGCGGGTGCCTTTTGGCAATGATGGTTTTGTCATTTAATAGTTAGATATATAAAAAATTAAATCATCCAGCACCTGATCAGTAAGCGCCTCATCAATCCTTCCAATATATTTAATTAATCTGGATTTAGAAATTGATCTGATTTGAAAAGGAAGAATTTGAGAGGTTTTTTTAAGATTATTTTCTTCCGATGGATGTAGTATTAAACAAGTTTCAAGTTTTTTTATTGAGGTAGTAAGGGGGCAAACAATCACTAAGTCCATAAATTCGTTCATATCATTACCACTGATGATTAAGGCAGGTCGTAATTCAGATTGTTCTCTTCCTTCAGTAGGATCGAATCGTGTATTCCAAATCTCACCTCGATTCATAAGGGTATTTTCTCAAGTGATCTGCATAGTCCTTCATTCCTTCCTCTGCCAAGTCAATAAATTCCGGATCTCTTCCATAATTCTTCAAACTTTCTCTAAATTTTTTTCTTTCAATATTTCTAAAATAAAAGAGCAATGCTTCTTCAATAATTTTATTTTTAGGAAGATTATTTTTAATGGAATATAAATCCAATTTTTTTGATACTTCTTCAGTTAGACTACTTGTAAATACTTTGGGTTTAGTTGATATCCTTTTTCTCATTTTACAAATATAATTATATCGATAAATATATTTATATTTACGAATTAGATACCTTTAAATTGCTTCAAAAAGCGAACATCGTTTTCAAATAACATCCTGATATCCGGCACATTATACTTAAGTAAGACCTGCCTTTCGATCCCCATTCCAAATGCAAATCCTGAATATTTAGTGGAATCAATCCCACAGTTTTCAAGCACCACAGGGTCCACCATTCCGCAGCCCAGTATCTCCAGCCAACCTGTACCTTTTGTAATTCGGTGTGCTGTTTCATCGGCCAGGCCATAATATACATCCAACTCCGCACTGGGTTCTGTAAAAGGGAAAAAGGATGGCCTTAATCTGATCTTTACCTCCGGACCATATTGTTCGCGTGCATAATACAGTAAAGTTTGCTTCATATCGGCAAAAGATACTCCTTCATCAATATACAGACCTTCAACCTGATGAAACTGACAGTGCGATCTGGCAGAAACAGTTTCATTTCTATATACTCTGCCTGGAGCTATAATCCGGATTGGAGGTTTTTCCCTGGTCATTACCCGTGCCTGAACCGGTGAAGTGTGTGTGCGCAGCAGATATTGAATCGAATCTTTAATATAAAAGGTGTCTTGCATGTCCCGAGCCGGATGATCATCGGGAGTATTCAACGCTGTAAAATTATGCCAGTCATCTTCAATCTCACGATCTTCGGCTATGGTAAAGCCTATGCGCTTAAAAATATCTATAATCTGATTTAATACAATCGATATGGGATGGCGGGAACCGGTTTCAATAGGATAGCCTGGAGCTGAGCTGTCAAATGCCAACACAGACTTAGTATTATCCGATACAAACTTTTCCTGTAAGGATTGAAATAGGGTTTCGGCCCGGCTCTTGATTTGATTCAACGCCTGGCCTGCTTCTTTTTTGTCTTCATTTGGTATAGATTTCAGTACTGGACCAAAATCCTTGAATATATTTTTAGCTCCTATGTATTTAATCCTGAATTGCTCTAATTCTGCTGTTGAAAGAACCTCAATGCTATCCAATTCATCGGACAAAATTTTCAATTTTGACTTGAGATCTTGGAGATTTATTATTTCAGACATGGGGACAAAGGTACGCAAACCACGCAGGAAATTCGAAGCTTTGATTTAATGGCCTATCCAAAAATCATCCATTTTTACTATCCCCATGAAATGAAACAACCATTAACCCAATAAATTCATTAGACATGAATTTTTTATCCTCCGGATTGACGAAGAAATTGAAAATCAATTTCTTGCCAGGGTAATCTCAGATTAAAAATTTTTCGTTTTCAGTAGAATTCTCTTTTCGCTGGGCTGACTTCTTTAGCGAAATTATTAACTCTTCGGAGCTCAGAAATGCTTTAAAGATGCACTATTACTTTCTTGCAATAATGTATGTAGTTAAGCTTTATTTGGCTCACCCTCTTACTCATTCCGTTCGTAAGCTTTTTATCGGGTTTGCCACAGCTGCTTTAATCGATTGATAGCTTACTGTCAGTACTGAAATCAATATGGATATGGCCCCGGCAAATACAAATACTTTCCAGTCAATGGTGATTTTATAGGGAAATTGCAAAAGCCATTTATGCATAAGCCACCAAGCCACCGGGCTTGCAACTAAAAATGAATACAGTACCAATTTTAAAAAATCTTTGGATAGCAGGGTGGTGATGCCACTTACTGAAGCACCCAATACTTTTCGCACCCCTATTTCCTTAATTCTGTTTTCTGCCATATAGGTGGCTAAACCAAACAGACCAAGGCAGGAAATAAAAATAGTAAGGCCTGCAAACAAAGTGGCCATGGTGCCCATACGCTGCTCTGTCCTGAATTTTTGATTGTATTCTTCATCTATAAATTTATATTCAAAAGGGTACTCCGGATTGTATTTTTTAAAAATGGATTCAGCCTTTTTCAGGTTTTCACTTACACTGTGTTCTTTATTTAGCTTGTAGTGCATCACACTAAAATACCCGGCAGGTCCACCGATGAGCATAGGCCTGGTGGGATAATAAGGTGACTGAAGTATAAAATCTTTAATGACTCCTACCACATGATATTTTTCATCATCATCTGAAACAATTTGTCCAATGGGGTTTTTAAATTTCATTATTTTAAGAGCACTTTCATTTATGACCATAGCAAAGGAATCACTAGGAAATTCCTTACAGTTTATATCTCTGCCTTCTATCAAAGTGAGTCCGGCCGTTTTTACCAAATCCTGATCCGCATAAAAAATATCAAAATCCTGTTTTTCATCTTGGGGGGTACTGCCTTCCCATTTATAACCCCAGCTATCATTCCAACCTTGCGTCATAGGAGCACTGGTTTGGGTTACAGAAGATGCAACCCCTTGGGATATCAATTCATTTTTTATCAATTCATAATTTTTGGGGATATCCCCTTCCATAAAAGAATATACCAATTTTTCCCGGTCGTAGCCACTTTCCCTATTTTTGGCGTGCTCCAATTGTTGTTTTACCAAAGTGGTGCAGATGATAAGAATGATAGCAAATGTAAATTGCAGTACTACTAATAATTTTCTGGGTGTGATCAGCGCATTGGCGGCTTTGAATGTGCCTTTTAAAACTTTTGCTGGATTAAAAGAAGACATAAAAAAAGCAGGATAGGAGCCAGCGATCAAACCGGTGAATAATATAAAAGCCAGGCCTTTGATCCAAAAAAGCGGATCTCCAAAAGGGATAGTCAGTTTTTCTGCTATCAATTTATTAAATGGAGGGATAGCCAGGATTAAAAACACCAAGGCCAAGATCCCGGCAAAAAAGGCAAGCAGTACCGACTCCCCTATAAAATGACCCACTAATGAATACTTCTGTGCACCTACCACTTTACGGATGCCCACTTCCTTCGCCCGTTTTTCGCTACGCGCTGTACTGAGATTCATAAAATTGATACAGGCAATCAATAATAAAAAAGCAGCTATGATACCAAATATACGCAAGGAATCTATCATACCTCCATTTTCCACTCCATCCGTAAATTTTGAATACAAACGCCATCTTTCTATAGGATATAAAAACATTTCCCAATCTGCATCGGCTTCTTTGTCATACCTGGGTTTCATGCCTTTCATTTTTTCGTTGGCAGCCTGCAGGCTGGCATTTGGTTTCAATAAAGCATAGGTGCGGGTACTATTGCTCCCCCAGCTGGAATGGTCATTCCCTATGGTCTTCATATAGGACCAGGGCAGGAGATAATTAAAATTAAATCTGCTGTTATAGGGCAAATCTTTCAATACCCCGGTTATGTTAAAATCATGTTGATTATTTACTTTAATTGTTTTGCCCATTACCTCTTCATTGCCAAATAGTTTTTTGGCAAAAGACTCAGTGACGATGATGGAAGTAGGTGCATTTAATGCGGTCTGGGCATCACCTTGTTTTAACGGGAAGGTAAAGATTCTGAGAAAATTACTATCCACTATATTACCCGTTTCTTTAATTCTTATTTCTCCTACTGAAAATAAAAAATTAGAAGGCCAATTTACACGAGCGGCACATTCAATTTCCGGCAAGTCTGTTTCCATGGCACGGGCAAGCGGTCTTGGAGTGGTGTTCCAGGCATGCAGTTTGCCAGTGATTTTTGCTTTGTTCCAGGCTTCGTAAATCCGGTCTTTTTTCTCATGAAACAGATCAAAACTACTTTGATAAGCAATCACCAAAAAAATAAGCGAAGCCGCGGCCATACCAATAGCCAGGCCTGAAATATTGATGAAGGTGAAAGCCTTGTTTTTAAATAAATTGCGAAAAGCAATGGAAAAAAAATTTTTAAGCATACAGTGAGGTTATTATATACAAAGACCTCTACATAATACTCCTGGTTGCATAAAAGGTTACATTTCTATTAAAAAATCATAATTAAAAAAACACAGGCCTCAATTTACTAATTGAAGCCTGTAAGACTGTTTTATATTATCTTGCCGTTACGCAAATACTTTATCAAACGCTTGTTGGAAATCGGCTTTGATATCATCAATATGTTCTATGCCCACACTGATTCTGATCAGATTCGGCAATACACCGGAAGCCGCCCGTTCGGTATCACTGAGTTGTTCATGGGTAGTAGAAGCCGGGTGAATGGCTAAGGATTTTGCATCACCCACATTGGCAAGATGGCTAATCAATTGCAGTGAATCTATAAATTTACTTCCATTTTCAGCTCCACCTTTGATGCCAAACTGTAGTATACCCCCAAACCCATTTTTTAAATATTTTGTAGCTAAATCGTGATAGGGACTTGATTTTAATCCAGGATACCAAACAAACTCTACACTAGGATGAGACTCCAACCAGGTCGCCAAAGCCATTGCATTAGACGAATGTCTTTCCACTCTCAGGCTCAATGTCTCCAGTCCTTGTAAAAATAAAAATGAATTGAAAGGACTTAAGGCTGCGCCAAAATCTCTTAATCCTTCTACTCTGGCACGGATGATGAAAGAAATATTGGGCAAGCCCAATGGATTTCCTTCTCCAAATATCTCCCAAAACTTCATGCCATGATATCCTTCACTTGGTTCAGTAAACTGGGGATATTTACCATTGCCCCAATTATAATTACCGCCATCGATGATTACCCCACCGATAGAAGTACCATGCCCACCAATCCATTTGGTAGCCGAATGTACCACTACATTCGCTCCATGTTTAATAGGCTGGAATAAATAACCACCAGCTCCAAATGTGTTATCTACCACCAACGGTAAATCATGTTTTTTACACATAGAAGCCAACGCATCAAAATCCGGAATATTTAATTTGGGATTGCCTATGGTCTCAAGATAAATGGCCTTAGTATTTGAATCTATTAATTTCTCAAAAGCGGCAACGGTATCTCCTTCAGCAAACCGGGCATCTATTCCAAGTCGTTTAAAAGCAACTTTAAATTGATTGAAAGTACCGCCATATAAAAATGAAGTAGAAACAAAATTATCACCGGATTGTAATATATTATTCAAAGCTAGAAACTGCGCTGCCTGGCCCGACCCTACAGCTAAGGCAGCTACACCACCCTCCAATGCTGCCATTCGTTGTTCAAATACATCGGAGGTAGGATTCATGATACGGGTATATATATTACCAAATGCCCTTAATCCAAACAGATTCGCCGCATGTTCAGAATTGTCAAATCCGTAACTGGTTGTCTGATAAATAGGCACTGCTCTCGCTTTGGTAGTTGGATCTACCTGCTGGCCTGCATGTAATTGCAAGGTTTCAAATTTGTGGTTTGCCATAAACTAAATATTGATTTTTATAAAATGTTGAAAAAAATGCTAGGTTAAAAGCCAAAAATACCAAAAATTAAAATAGGAGCAAAAATTAATTCCTACTGATTTGATATGATTAATTTCATTTATCGTGTACGAATCAGTACGCACCAGGTAATTCAACCAGCCCATTGTACACACTTCAAAAAAAAATATATATGAAATAGTTTTTCCTACCTTTGCGGCATCCCATGAAGGAAATCAAAAGATACCTTATTACCTCTGCTTTACCTTACGCTAATGGACCTCTTCATATAGGCCATTTGACCGGTGCCTATCTTCCGGCTGATATCTATGTTCGGTTTTTGAGACTCACCGGTAAAGAGGTAGTATGGGTTTGTGGTTCAGATGAGCACGGTGCCGCTATCACCGTAAAAGCAAGAAAAGAAAATACAAGCCCAAAAGAAATCATAGATATTTATCATGAGCAGCTGAAAGATGCCTTATTAGGTATGGGCATTTCATTCGTTATCTACCATCGGAATTCAGAGCCAATCCATCATGAAACCAGCCAAGATTTTTTTCGCACACTGTATAAAAACGGAGAATTCGAAGAAATTGAAAGCCAACAGTACTTCGATGAATCTGTGAATCAGTTTTTGGCTGACCGGTACATCATTGGTACTTGTCCTAAATGCGGCAATCCTAATGCCTATGGAGATCAATGTGAAAAATGCGGATCTACCCTTAGTCCCACTGACCTGATCAATCCCAAATCTACCTTAAGCGGTAGTATACCGGTGATGAAGCCCACAAAACACTGGTATTTACAATTAAACAAACATGCCGATTGGCTTCGTACCTGGATAGAAACCGGAATTCTCAATGGGGAACAACATCACTATCCCGAAGAGTGGAAAGCCCATGTGCTGGGGCAATGCAAGTCGTGGCTTGACGGTGGATTGGAGCCCCGGTCTATGACTCGTGATCTTGATTGGGGTGTGGATGTTCCAGCTGAAATCCCGGGATCTGCAGGTAAAAAGCTTTATGTATGGCTCGATGCACCAATTGGCTATGTAAGTGCTACCAAACAGTGGGCATTGGATCATAATAAAGATTGGGAAAAATACTGGCGGGATGATGAAAGTGCATTGATTCATTTTATCGGCAAAGACAATATTGTTTTTCACTGCCTGATATTCCCTGTGATTTTAAAAGCATACGGGGGCTACAACCTGCCCATCAATGTCCCTGCTAACCAATTTATGAATCTCGAAGGTGATAAAGTATCCACCTCACGCAATTGGGCAGTTTGGATACTGGATTATCTGAAGGATTTTCCCGCTAAAGAGGACTTGCTCAGGTATTACCTGATCAAAACCATGCCAGAGCAACGTGATAGTGAATTTTTATGGAAAGGTTACCAGGATGCAGTAAATAATGAATTGGTAAATAATCTGGCCAATTTTTTTAATAGAGTCATCGTATTGATCAATAAATATTACGATGGTTTGATCCCGACCTTTAATCCTGACAAAGGATTTGTGGGGACAGAAGAGCCTGATTTCGATTCTTTTCATGAGGTAGAACTATTAAATATTTTTGACCGGATACAGGATATAAACCAAAGTATCAGAGAATTTAAATTCCGAGATGGATTAAAAAGTCTGATGGATCTTTCCAGTACCGGCAACCTCATTTTACAAGCCAATGAGCCCTGGAAAAAAGAAAAAACAGATCCAGAACTTACTAAAGTAGTCCTCAACTATTGTGCACAATTAGCTGCAGCTCTTTCCGTTGCAATCAGGCCATTTATGCCATTCACGGCTAATAAAATGCGGGATCAATTAAATCTTCCATTATTGAAAGATGAAAATGAACTCAATCATTTACTCGATGAACTGGCAGAGGGCAATGTATTGTTAAAAGAAGGTCATAAAATCGGCTCACCCGTACATTTGTTTTCAAGAATAGAAGATCAGGTCATCAATGATCAGATAGATAAATTAAAACGTGGTAATGCAGTCGCCGCAGCTCCTGTTATGAGCAGCGCACCCGGTATCAAGGAAACCATTAGCATAGATGATTTTGCAAAAATAGATCTTAGGGTAGGTACGATCCTGACAGCTGCGAAAGTTGAAAAAGCAGATAAACTATTGCATCTTACTGTGGACCTGGGATTTGAAAAAAGGACTATCCTGAGCGGAATAGCCCAACATTTTGATCCTCAAAAATTACCCGGGCAGCGTATAATTGTAGTTGCTAATTTAGCACCTCGTAAAATGAAAGGCATCGACTCCAACGGGATGATTTTATTATCAGAAAATGCCGATGGCAGTCTCAAATTTGCCAGCCCGGCAGCCGATGCTGAAAATGGTAGTGTGGTCAAATAAAAATGATTATATCTAAAATAGTATATGTATTCTAATCCAAGTATTCGATTCAATTCATTTCTCATGTTATTGATAATATTCGCATTATTCTTTTCATGCAAAGAAGCTCCTGCTTCCGGTACCACTACAAACACAAATGAGGCTATAGCTTCTGCACCGGTTACAGAAGCTACAGGCGAAATGGCCGTCAATACCACTCCCCCTAAGCCAAAAGGCAAAGCCAATATTACTTTTAAAATAAACGGACTGGGCACCGGTACTGCACAGATAGCCGGCATATTTGCAGATCAAAATTTTCTGGCGGATACTGCCAGAATCCAGCCAGGCGGTGTTATTAAATTAAAAAAAGATTCGTTGTACCAACCGGGTATGTATTTTGTAGTGCTACCCAATCAGCAAAATTTCCAACTATTGCTTGATGCCGATCAGGAGTTTGAGATGAATGCGGATTTGTCTGATATTATGAGCACCATGAAGGTTACCGGTTCCATTGATAATGACTTGCTTTATCAATCGCTCAAAATGCAGTATGGACAAGATAAACAACTGCAGCCACTGCAACAAAAAGCCGCAGGAAAACCCGATACAGACCCCGATGCAATAGCTTTTAAAAAAATGAATGAAGAAGTGAGACAAATACGTAAAAAACAACTTGAAGATTTTGCAGCTCAACATCCAAATTCATTTTTTGTAAAGTTTAAGAAAGCTGGACAAAACCCGGATATCAGAGATATTAAATTGTCAAATGGACAACCGGATATTGCAGCCCAGGGGTATTATTTCAGGCAGGAATATTGGAATACTACTGACCTGGGAGATCAACGACTATTGTATACACCGGTGATAGCAAATAAAATAAAACAATACTTTACAGACCTAATTCCCCAGCACCAGGATTCCATCATCAAACAAGCCGATTTTCTGCTTGCCAGATCCCTTGCCAATCCTGATCTGTTCAAATATCTGAGTAATTATCTTTTATTTAAATATGAACCGGGTAAAACCACCTTAATGGACGGAGAAGCTGTGTTCTCTTTTATTACCGGTAAATATTTTAATGCAACCAACTGCCCCTGGCTCAAGCCCGGTGATCTGCAAGCCATAAAACAAAGGGGAATAGAAATGGCTGGCAGTTTATTAAATAAAAAAGCATTGGATGTAGTAGCTAAAGACCCGAGCGGTGCTACCAAATCCATTTATGGTATCAAAAGTCCCTATATCGTAGTTTATCTCTTTCATACCGATTGTGAGCATTGCCAGGAATACACTCCAAAACTGAGTAAAATTT
>CAYNIG010000084.1:0-16536 GCA_964396995.1 uncultured Saprospiraceae bacterium
TATTTTCTGACTTATGCCTTTGCTTGGCCATTGAGCCAATTATTTATAAGTGCATGCCTTTTTAATCTTTTTACCAAATACCCTTGCACTTACTCGATCTATTTCTTTCAATAAATCAATAGGCGTCAATCTTTTATGATTTACCCAGCAGACCCTAATTATATTTATTACCTGGTAAAGTATCAAGATTGTCCGGGGCCAACAAGGGGAAAACGGCTTTCAGTTTTCCTGCTCTGATTCTACCATATCGATAGCTGCCCGTACGCTTCCGTATTTCTCCAAAAGAATTACTGCCTTATCGTAAGATATATTTGTTTTATGCACAATCATTTTGGCTCCGCGGTCTTTGAGTTTTATATTGCTGAGTTGCATATCTACCATCCTATTGCCTTTTACTTTTCCAAGTCTGATCATCGTGGAAGTGGAAATCATATTTAAAATCAATTTCTGAGCTGTTCCACTTTTCATGCGGGTACTCCCGGTCACATATTCCGGGCCTACCACAGCGACTATAGGAAAATCTGCCTGATCAATAATCGGAGCACCGGGATTGCAGGTAACGCAACCGGTGATAACGCCATGTTTTCTGCAATCTTGTAAACCATATACTACATAAGGAGTAGTGCCCGATGCCGCAATGCCTATGACTACATCTTTTTGATTTATATTTTTTTCTTTAAGATCCAACCAAGCCTGCTTAGGATCATCTTCTGCATGTTCTACCGATTTGCGTATAGCAATATCACCTCCTGCCATGATACCAACTACTAAATCCGCCGACACACCATAGGTGGGAGGACACTCGGAAGCATCCAAAATTCCCAGTCTGCCGCTGGTACCTGCGCCTATATAAAATAATCTGCCGCCGATCTTTAATTTATCCACTATTGCATCCACCAATGCGGTGATCTGGGGTATGGCTTTTTCCACTGCAAAAGGCACCGTTTTATCTTCTGTGTTCATACCATGCAATAATTCTGCGGTGGATTTCAACTCAAGGTCATTATGATTGGACGCCTGCTCAGTAATTCTTTCTATCATTTTAATCTGGTTTAACTTATTAAAATACCCAACAACGATGCGGGAAAATCAAAATAAAACGCAAAAATACTTAGTAATCCATACATTAAATCAAAAAGTAATATCTTGGTTTCCATATTTTTCTAAATCCGAGATATGTCAACCTTTTTATTGTTATCGATAGTCTTTATCTATTTCCTTTTATTACTTGGAGTAGCCTGGTATACATCTAAAAACTCCAATAACGATTCATTTTTTATAGGTAACAAAAACTCCAATTGGCTGTTGGTAGCATTTGGGATGATAGGCACTTCCTTATCTGGCGTTACTTTCGTATCTGTGCCGGGCACCGTGGGTGGAGCTGGGTTTGGCTATTTTCAGGTTGTGATAGGGTATATTTTTGGTTACCTGGTAATTGCTTATATTTTGTTGCCATTGTATTATAAATTGGAAGTCACTTCGATATATAAGTATCTGCAGCAGCGATTTGGAATGACCAGTTACAAATCAGGAGCCTTATTTTTTATTATTTCTCGATTGCTGGGAGCTACTGCCAGACTTTTCCTGGTAATCAATGTATTGCATTTGTTTTTACTCCGAGATTTGCATATACCTTTCTTTGTTACCACATTCATTATATTATTGATGATTTTGCTTTATACGTATGAAGGTGGGGTAAAAACGATTGTATTTACCGATACGTTGCAGACCACATTTATGATTTTAGGTTTGCTTTTCTGTATTGGATTTATGCTTAGCAACCTGGGTACTAATCCTGCCAGTGTAATGGACGATTTGAAACAAGCCAACCTGACCAGGGTATTCAATACTTCTGTAGATAGTCCTTCTTTTTGGCTCAAGCATATTCTGGGTGGCATGTTCATCGCCATTACCATGACCGGGCTGGATCAGGAAATGATGCAAAAAAATATCAGCGTGCGCACACTGAAAGATTCACAAAAAAATATACTGACTTTCAGCATTACTTTATTGATAGTCAATTTTCTTTTCTTGTTTATGGGGGGCCTACTGTATTTGTTTGCCATAAAGAACAATATCACTGTCGCTTCTGATGATTTATTTCCTACGATAGCATTAAAATATATGCCATCGATCACGGCTATTATATTTATTATCGGATTAATATCGGCATTATTTCCAAGTGCTGATGGTGCTCTCACAGCGCTCACTTCGTCATTTTGCATAGACATCCTGGGAATTCAGCGAAAAGAAGGTACCAGCGAACAGGCAAAGAGAAAAACAAGGCTTACCGTACACATCACCTTTGCTATTTTGTTTTTACTATTTGTAATGATGTTTAAATGGATAGATAATAAATCCATCATAGATGTGATCCTCAAAGTAGCCGGATTTACCTATGGGCCATTGTTGGGCATGTTTGCTTTTGGGATACTGACTGATCGATCCGTAATGGATAAAAAAGTAATATGGGTATGTATACTTTCACCACTCATTATTCTGGGCATTGACTTTATAAACAATATTGAGTGGTATCAGCGACAACTAAAATTTACAGATGAATCCATAGCAGGTATCAAGGCTTTGTCACTTTCCGTATTTGGTAACTTCAAAATCGGATATGAGCTATTGATCTATAATGGATTGTTTACTTTTTTGGGAATGTGGCTTGTATCCCGAAAGAGCAAATAATTGCCATTAAGATTAAAGGAATCAAATAATAAGGGAAAAAAACAATTCAGAAAGTTAAACAATATGCGAGGCAAATTCAGATGGTTTATACTCACGCTGTTGTTTATCGCCACTTGTATAAACTATCTTGACCGACAGATAATTGGTTTATTAAAACCCTTATTGGAAAAGGAATTTGACTGGACAGAACAAAATTTTTCACGCATCGTGATGGCATTTACCGCTGCTTATGCCATTGGTCTTTTATTTGCCGGTACTCTCATTGACAAAATAGGCACTAAAACAGGTTACCTGATTTCCATTATCCTTTGGAGTATAGCCGGAATGGTACATGCTTTAGCCAGATCAGTAAATGGATTTATTTTCGCCCGAATAGGGCTTGGCATTGGCGAGGCAGGTAACTTCCCCGCAGGGGTCAAAGCAATAGCCGAATGGTTTCCCAAACAAGAGCGGGGACTGGCAACCGGTATATTCAATTCAGGTACCAGTGTGGGTGTGGTGATGGCGGTTTTCTTAGTGCCGTGGATATTAAATATGGCAACGTGGAAAGAAGTGTTTTGGATCACAGGCGGGGTAGGCTTCATATGGCTGATATTTTGGTTAATTTTTTATGATATGCCTGAGAAGTCAAAATACCTGACTGCAGATGAATATCATTTGATCAAAATCGGGCAGGAAAGCGAACCTTCGGATGAAACTTCTACAAAATTAAACCTTCTAAAGTTTTTTCAACATAAGCAAACCTGGGCTTACATCACAGGAAAAGCATTGATTGATCCCATTTTTTGGTTTTTCCTTTTTTGGTTGCCCTCCTATTTTGCATCCGGTTTTAGCCTCGACCTGAAGAAACCAAGTTGGGAACTTATGATTATTTATACAGCAACCACTGTGGGCAGTATCGGCGGTGGGTATCTGTCTTCCCTACTGGTAAAAAAAGGGTGGACTACTATACGGGCAAGAAAATTCATGTTGCTGATTTTCGCAATTACAGAATTAAGCATAATCCTCACCCAGTATGCACATACGGCATGGATCGCTGTACTTTTACTTAGTACAGCCGTAGCAGTGCACCAGGCCTGGGCTACCAATATTTTTACATTAGCATCTGATTTATTCCCCAAAGAAGCAGTGGCCACTGTGGTTGGTATAGGAGGTATGGCAGGAGCAATAGGTGGCATCCTGTTCCCTTTATTTGTCGGAAGACTATTGGATAAATTTAAAGAGCTTGGCCACATTACAGATGGATATCATATCCTTTTTACGATTTGCGGCTGTACTTATTTGATTGCTTATTTTATTATACATTTACTCACACGCAAATCTGCAATGGTTCCTTTAAATAAATTAAGTTGAGTCAGAAAAGAAGTATTCAATGCCGGTAAAACGTTTTTGATACCATTCTCCAGCCTTCATTAAATTTATATAATAACAGATGGTCTGTAAAAATCTTTTTATCACCGCGATAGAGGTCGAGCATCACGTTGGCCGAATTGCCAGCGACTGATACTTGTTTAAAATCAGCTGTCGCTTTATTGCCATCTGCATTGCCATTGGTTTGAGTTCTGCTCTTTTCTATATTCGCGATCCATTCTTCCAATGCCACTGAAATAATCTCATTTTTATTAAACCGAAACATAACGAAAGAAGGATGAAAACCCGATCTGATATCGGCAATTGGTCCGCCATTATGTATACCCCCTACATAGGCTGATTCTATAACGCGTTTAATTTCTGACTCGTCATTTTGGGATAAAACAACATAAGGAATAAAAAATAACAGCAGGAAGACCTTTTTCATATGGTATGATTTAAGAAAACACAATGATAACCGATCAGTGCAATAATAAAACAATGCAAATTGTTAAATAGCGTTTTCTTAACACCCGAGAAAATGCCTCAAATTTCCGGTTGTTTACTTCGTTCCTGTCTGAAATTCATCTTATCTTCACTAAAAATAAAACTACTTATATGGATATTGACAGAAGAGAGTTTATCCAGCAGTCTTCGCTCGCTGCCGGGAGTTTGGTGATGCCCATTAGCTTAAGCTCAAAAGCAAATGCAAAAAAAAGGCTGGTTATGGTAGGTACCGGAAGTCGAGGTACCGGATTTTGGGGTAAAAATATTGTAAATAAATATGGCGACCTGGTCGAATTTGTAGGCCTGTGCGATATCAATCCTGGAAGGGTGGAGTATGCAAAATCAGCAATGGAAGTAAGCTGCCCAACCTTTACCGATTTTGATAAAATGATGCAAGAAGTAAAACCCGACACCGTAATTGTGACCACAGTGGATGCCACACATCATGAATTTATTGTGAAAGCACTGGGGTATGGAGCAGAAGTAATCACTGAAAAACCAATGACAACAGATGAAGTAAAGCTGGCTTCTATATTGGATGCAGAAAAAAAATCGACTAAAAAAGTCACCGTAGGATTCAATTACCGGCACAATCCCCATGTTACAAAAATCAAAGAATTATTGGTCAAAGAAAGGGTCGGAAAATTAACTTCTGTGGATTTTCATTGGTATCTCAATGTATACCACGGTGCGGATTATTTTCGACGATGGCACGCATTTGTAAACAAGGGTGGATCCCTTTGGGTACATAAAGCTACGCACCATTTTGACATGCTCAACTGGCTCATTGATTCGGACCCGGTCGAAGTAATGGCCTATGGTCAATTAAATCATTATGGAAAAAATAATTCTTTTAGAGGAAAAACCTGTCGCACTTGTGATCACAAATCCACCTGCAAATTCTATTTTGATGTCAATAAAAACCAGGAATATGTAAACCTGTATGTAAAAAATGAAGAACACGACAAATACTACCGCGATAGCTGTGTATTCAGAAACGAAATCGATATCTGGGATAAAATGAGTGCGCAAATTTTGTATGCCAATGGTGTGACAGTAAACTACTCTCTCACAACCTACTCTCCCTATGAAGGATGGAAGCTCGCCTTTAACGGAATGAATGGCCGTATAGATGCCTGGGAAGACATTCCATTTATGCATGCCGATGTAGACCAGGCCAACAAACATGCGCAGGAAATGAATCAAAACAATGCAAACAAACCGGATGGCTTTGAAGAAATATTTGTGATGGACAATTTTGCTCAAAAAGGGGAAACCATTTATGTCCCCAAGTACAACAGTGGGCATGGAGGCGGCGACAGCCGCATGCAGGACCTGATATTTAAAAACCCAGCTAATGAAAATCCTTACAAAATCATGGCCGGAACCCGAGATGGGGCAATGTCTTGTCTAATAGGTATTGCCGCCCGAAAAAGTATGGCTTTGAATCGAAGTGTAAAGATCGAAGAACTGACTAGTTTAAAACCAAGTATTAACCGGGTTTGAAATCATCTGCATCGACTATTACTATACAATTTGAGGCTATTACCTCTATCTTTGTAAAAATTATTATAATTTAAAATTAAAATGGAAAAAAGAAGTTTTCTCAAAAGTGTAAGCGCTTTGGGTTTGTTTAGCATTATACACAAACCATCTTTAATCAAAAGTGAAAGGATGGATGACAATAAAATCGAACCCTTTTTTGCTCCAGGCGATTCATACACGTTGCCGCCCCTTGACTATGCATTTTCAGCTTTAGAGCCGCACATAGACACCAAAACAATGGAAATCCATCACGACAGGCACCATAATGCCTATATCACCAATCTCAATAAAGAACTGAGCACTAATAAAACAGCAGCGGCAATGACGCTGGAGCAATTATTTGCTAAAATTTCAAAACAACCCGCTGCCATACGCAATAACGGTGGCGGACATTACAATCATTCATTGTTCTGGAAATTATTAAGTGCAGGATCATCTATGCCAGCGGGAGAATTGGCTACCGCGATCAATTCATCTTTCAAAGACCTGGCAGGCTTAAAAGAGGCAATGAACAAAGCAGGAGCTGGCAGATTCGGTTCCGGATGGGCATGGCTTGTCTCTGATAAAAAAGGAAAGCTATCCGTCGGCTCTACTCCAAATCAGGACAATCCGCTAATGGATATTGCAGAAATAAAAGGATTCCCTATTCTCGGTATAGATGTGTGGGAACATGCTTACTATTTAAAATATCAAAACAAACGTGCCGATTACCTAACCGCGATTTGGAATGTAATCAACTGGGATGAGGCAGGCCGGAGATATAAAATGGCTATAGGTAAATAGTATCTTAAACCTGATAAAGAAAAATCCGGTAAAGAGATTTTGCCACTTTATTAGAATAAAGAGGGAGAGAACATTCAACAAGGAAGTCTCTATCTATAATCGTTTAATCCTCTGCCCTCTGTTTCAGTTACCGTTAGTATCAAGCAAACTTTCAAAAAGAGAAATAATATTTAAACATCCAATTTACTTTTATAAATGGATTTTTTCGAATCTCTTCAGCCCGGACAATGGTTATTAATAGGGGTAGCTGCCTTTCTAATAGGGTTATCAAAAGCAGGAATCAGAGGAATAGATGTAGCGCAAGTCACCATAATGGCTTTTATTTTTGGTTCCAAAGCATCTACGGGAATAGTTTTGCTGTTGCTTTGTCTGGCAGATGTATTTTCTGTTTCTTACTACCATCGTCATGCTCAATGGAAATATCTCAAAATTTTAATGCCCTGGCTTTTAATTGGAGTATTGGTGGGTGTATTTCTGGGCAAAGACATGAATGAAGTCTTGTTTAGAAAATCTATGGCTGTTATAATTTTGGCTGCTATTTTACTCCTGTTTTTGTTTGAATTCAAAAAGAATATTAAAATACCCGAAAGCGGTTGGTTTGGTTCGAGCATGGGACTGATTTCTGGAGTCACTACTATGTTGGGTAATCTTGCAGGAGCCTTTTCTACTCTATATTTTATGGCATTAAAAGTGCCCAAGGATCATTTTATTGGTACCGTATCCTGGCTTTTTTTGATCATTAATCTTTTCAAAGTGCCTTTCCAGATTATATTTTGGAAGAATGTAACGATGGAAACATTTAAGTACGATCTGGTACTGGCTCCCATGGTTATTTTTGGATTTTTCGTCGGAGTAAAAATTGTCAAAAGAATGACCAATGATACGTATAGAAAAATGGTGTTGGCACTTACGCTTATAGGAGCACTGGTAATGTTGGTAAAATAAATTTACAATGGTACAATTCATAACCTCGGGTAATAAGAAATATTAAAAAACCAACTATAGTATGCAGTGGTGATGCCTTTCTGGTGGGACCTCCTTGTGACCGGAATTGAAGATTCATACAGGATGAGAAGCAGAACGTGTTAGTGGGTTTTATTAACTGTGCAATTTATAAATACAAGGATTCAGTTTCATGGTTTTTTTTACTATTTTACGCACATGAAAGCAGTGATAGGAATAGATTTTGGTACGGATTCTGTACGTGCCCTTATAGTAAATGCTGATACGGGAGATGAACTTGCCAGTCATGTAGATTATTACACCCGGTGGAAAGAAAAAAAATATTGCAATGCCGATCGAAATCAATGGAGACAACATCCTTTGGATTATATCGAAAGTATGGAGAAAGCGGTAAAATTAGCTATTGAAAAATCAAATGTAAATAAAGAAGATTTCAAAGGAATAGCGGTGGACACCACAGGCTCCACTCCAATAGCTGTTGATAGAAGCGGGGTACCGCTTTCTTTATATCCCGAGTTTAAGGATAATCCCAATGCCATGTTTGTACTGTGGAAAGATCACACCGCTTTAAAAGAAGCAGCTGAAATAAATGAGTTATGCAAATCGTGGCACACAGACTACAGCCAATACGAAGGCGGAATTTATTCTACGGAATGGTATTGGTCCAAAATCTTAAAAATGTACAGAGATGATGCTTCCATTCATGCAAAGGCCTATTCATGGGTGGAGCATTGCGATTGGATTCCTTATTTACTCACAGGGGGGAATGATGTGCATAAGATGAAGCGAAGCAGGTGTGCTGCAGGGCATAAAGCGCTATGGCACCCATCCTGGAATGGATTGCCATCCAATGAATTTTTAAAAAAATTAGATCCATTACTTGACGGCCTGAGAGACAGACTGTATGTTGAAACATATACTTCCGATGTGTCAGCAGGCAAATTAAGCCAGGAATGGGCTATCCGCCTTGGACTACACACTGAGGTCGATGTCGCAGTAGGCGCATTTGATGCCCATATGGGGGCTGTAGGGGGGCAAATAATTCCATATCACTTAAGTAAAGTCATGGGTACCTCTACTTGTGATATCCTAGTGGCTCCATCAGCCGGTAAAGAAAAATTAATACATGGTATTTGCGGGCAAGTAGATGGCTCTGTAATACCGGGTATGCTTGGTTACGAAGCAGGTCAATCTGCCTTTGGGGATCTCTATGCATGGTATGTTTCCATCCTATCTGACTCACTGACCCGTGCAGTAAATCAATCTACCATAGACAAACCGGCGAAGGAAAAATTAATACAGGAAGTGAGCGACAATCTGATGCACCAATTGTCACTTGAAGCGGCCGAAGTGCCTATTGGTGCAGGTGGTGTACTTACTCTCGACTGGATGAATGGGCGCCGGACACCGGATGCTAATCAAGCGCTGAAAGGCGTAATAAGTGGGCTGAAACTTGGCAATACCTCTGCACAGCTCTTTCGCTCAATAATAGAAGCGTCATGCTATGGTGCAAGGATAATCGTAGAACGATTTATAGATGAAGGAATCCCCATTCAAGGACTGATCGGCCTGGGTGGGGTGGCTAAAAAATCTCCATTCATCATGCAGGTAATGGCCGATGTCATGAATAGACCGATCAAAATTGCCAAATCAGAACAGACCTGTGCCCTTGGAGCTGCCATGTTTGCAGCAGTAGCAGCAGGTATACATGCCACCACAGAGATTGCCATGGAGGTAATGGGATCAGGGTTCGATATTGAATATTTACCCAATAAAGATCATGCTGCTGAATATGAAAAAAATTACCAGCAATATAAAGCGCTGGCAACTGTAATGGAATCACATATAATGAAGAATTGACGGACAACGAATTCAAATTTTACATTTCTTAATAAACCACATGTCTAACTATAAACTACTAAAGGAAGAAGCCTTTGAAGCGAATATGCTCTTACCCAAATATGGATTGGTAATGATGACATTTGGTAATGCCAGTGCTGCTGACAGAGTCCGGGGAGTATTTGCAATAAAACCAAGTGGTGTTGCCTATGAAAAGCTTTCGGCAAAGGACATGGTCATTGTTGACTTTGAATCGAAGGTAGTGGAAGGCAAAATGAGGCCATCATCAGACACCAAAACACATGCTGTGCTTTATTCAGAATGCCCCGAAATAAATGGGATAGTGCATACGCATTCTACTTATGCTACTGCCTGGGCCCATACTTTAAAAGACATTCCTATTCTTGGCACTACTCATGCAGATCATCTCACAGTAGATATTCCCTGTGCCCCACCCATGAAAGATGCGTATATCAAAGGAGACTATGAATACAATACGGGATATCAGATTACCGACGAACTCAAAAGACGGAGGCTAAGTTATACAGATGTTGAAATGATCCTGGTGGGCAATCATGCTCCCTTCACCTGGGGCAAAACGGTTGCCAAAGCGGTTTACAACAGCGTCGTATTGGAGTCTATTGCCCAGATGGCTTTTATTAGCCTCACGTTAGACCCAAATGTAAAAAGAATAAAAAAATCGCTTATAGATAAACATTATGAGCGAAAGCATGGTGGTAAGGCCTACTATGGTCAGGAATAAATGCAAAATATAAGACTTAAAACAAAATTGGAAGTATATCAGTTGCCAAGATGGGAAGTGATTTGGATCAGAGGACCTATTTCTATTGGTTTAAGGAATAATTATCCTCAACTGCTCATGCTTTCATCACTACTCGCGCTCCACCACATGATCTGATCTTCCATTTCTTTTTCTGATTTGAACCTGGATAGATCATAACAACCCAATGGAAAATTAGCAGTACGAACTGGACACCGATTACAATGAGTGCAGGGATTAGCGGGTTTTGAATAGCCTGCCTTGAATTGTTTTATCAGATCCACATTGGCCAATAGAGGCCTGGCCATGGCTATCAAGTCTGCTTTGCCCTGAGCTAATACATCTTCAATCACCTCCTTATCCTGATAGCCACCATTAGATATTACGGGCAAGCCTATTTCATCTTTAAATCTTTTAGCATCATCTGCGGATATGGCAGGCGTATCTTTCCAACCAATATTGGCGATGGGGCTTAAAATAATTTCGGGGATCAAATTGAATAATACAGCTCTGATACCCGCTTTTGCCGAAAGATGCCGGTTTGAATTATAAAACATTTTCATTTCATGGATCGGAAATGATCCCGGGTTTCCCTTCGGATTGGGAAATCCATATCCCTTATCTATATGCAAATACGCAATTCCCAATGCCTTTAGTTTTCTAGCGTAATAGAGGTTTTCATTTATTGTATTTCCAAAATACCAGTGTTTTAAGGGGAATACCACAGGCAAGCGCAAATTGATGGGCTGATAATTATAATCCGCCGCCGACAACCGTATCCCGATGGGAAAATCAGATCCTATTTTTTGCTTTACAGCTTTAAGTATCTCTTCAAGAAGTGTAAATCGCTTTTCAACTGATCCACCGTATTTATCGGTTCTTCTATTTATACCCGGATTGAGAAACTGGTGTATAATATACCCTTTGCTGGCTGTGATTTCCAATCCATCAGCTCCTGCTTCCTGTACACGGCGGGCAGCTTCTGCAAAATTTGAAATGGTGATTTCAATATCTTCTGTTGACATTGCATGGTGACGATTTTGATATCCATAAAAAAAATCGAAAAGCGTAGACGAAGATTTTGAATCTTCTTTTTGGGCAAACAAACTCGTATGGGTAGCTCCGCCGGTATCCCCAATCTGTACTATATATCTGCAATCGTATGCCTGCACCGCTTTAATCGCCTGTGCAAATGGTTTGATGTATTTATCATCACTGATTTTAGGGTATTCCATCGGTGAGGTACGTTGATCATTTACACTTACCGTAGCCGATATGATTCCTGCCACATCCTGCTCGGCAAATCTTTTTTCAAAGTTTTTAAATGCAGATGAAACCGTACCATCATAAAATGAAGTACGACCACCAATAGATGATCTCAGGATCCGATGTTTGAAATTCAAGTTTTTTATTTGAAATGGTTCGAATATCATGATTTAAATATAGTCACTTTAAAAATTAAAAAATGAATTGGCTCTTTCATTCACCAGATCCGGCTTTTCACTTAAAATAAAATGACCACAATCAGGTACGAGCTCTATATTGATGTCATCTGCATAGTTTTCATAGCCCCGAAGCCAACTCAGGGCAATCGCAAAATCTTTTCTCCCAAACAATATAAAAGTAGGTGTTTTTAAATAATATCGTATGTATTTACCTAAACCTAAAGGAATGTATTCTTTTAATAAAAAATCCCGATATAATTTAGATGATGCCTTTGCGCGTTCGGGCTGACTGATTCTTTGATGATATATATTTTTTTCTTCTTCGGTCCATCCTGTACTCAGAGGATTGTCACGGGTAAAAATATAGTTCAAAAAATTCCGATTCTTTATTAACATGCGCTCTCCAAAATAAGGCATAGCTATTCTAAACATATAGCCAAGTTGTACAGTGGCCGGAATCATTTTCCAACTCAACTTGGGCCAGATTGGACAAATGTTGTTTGCAAAATGCTTTGATATCAGCCCCGGATATTTTGCACTTGCTATGAATCCGATCCAGCCACCCCAGTCGTGACTCATTAGTTTTACCTGTTTGTATCCAAGTACCATGATGAGTTTATAAAGATCTTCTGCCAGATCGTCCTTTACATATCCGGCATCGGTAGCTTCTGTCCATCCGAATCCCCTAATATCTGCAGCTATAACATGATATTGATTTACGAAATATTTCATCTGTTCCCTCCACATATACCAGTTTTGAGGCCAGCCATGTAACATCAGTAAGGGTTCGCCCTCACCAGCCTCTGCTATATGCACTTTGAGATTGCCAATATCAATAAAACGGTGTTGAATTTCAACCCCATTTATAGTAGGCATGGTAGAGTCTACTCCTATGGTCAACTGGCTTGTCATATATTGATTTACGAAAAGGATGCCTATTTGGATTTCATTTGTTTGAATCGATAACAAAGGGGGTATGACATATGGAAGGTTTTGATCTGCCTGTGCAATCCGTTTTCTATAATTTAACCCGAGTCGGTCCTCAACAAATAAGACACTCCCATTTTAAATATTCAGATTATATTTAAATCAATTTAGAAATCATGGAAAAGAGAATTGTAATTATCACAGGAGCTTCGAGTGGCATAGGCAAATGCACAAAAGAATTAATACAATCCCAAGGACATAATGTATACAACTTGGATATACAACCGGATCCACAGGATGACCCTGATTGTTTTATATATTGTGATGTACGCAAGCGGGACAATTTAAAGTCTGCTATTGACAAAGTGTTTAATATGGAAGGTCGTATTGATTGGCTTTTTGCCAATGCAGGAGTACATCTATTTGCCAATATGGAAAACACAAGTGATGAGGATTTTGATCGGGTGACTGAAACGAATATACTGGGCAGTTATTACGCAGCCCGATATGTAATACCCTACATGAAAACACAAAAAAAAGGCAGCATACTCTTTATGGGTTCCGATCAAACCTTTAGCGGCAAAGGGCATAGCAGTGTGTATGGCATGACCAAGGGAGCTATTGGTCAGCTCACCAAAAGCACCGCTATAGACTATGCACCTTTCAATATCCGGGTAAATTGTATTTGTCCCGGGACGATTGATACTCCACTGTTGGAAAAAGCAGCCAAAAGGTATTCAACTATTTTTAATGAACCAATGGATGAAGTAAGATCCAAATTTGATAAAGCTCAACCGATGGGCAGAGTGGGCAAACCAGAAGAAATAGCTAAAGTTGCCGCCTTCATTTTGAGTGATGAAAATTCCTTTATGACTGGTGCACTCGTATCGGTAGATGGAGGATTTGTCTGCCAATGAAATTGGATCATGCAAGGTCATGTACAATAAAATTAAATTGAATTGAATCCATATTTTAAAAAATAAGCTGTTATGAATAGACGGAAATTTATACAAAACTCATCTTTTGCTGCTTTGTTGCTCGCTGGTGGGAAAACAACAATAATCAAAAGGCAAGACTTGCTGGAGAAAAAACTCCGGTTGCGATTTGCTGTAGCATCAGACGGCCACTATGGACAGCCCAATACAGATTATAAATCCTTTTTCGAAACCTTGGTTTTAAGGATTAATCAGGAGCATGCTGAAAAGCCATTCGCTTTCTGTATGATCAACGGTGACATTATTCATGATGATAAAAAATTTACGCCGGATGCAAAATATGCTTTGGACAAATTACACATGAAATATTATGTAAGTCAGGGCAATCATGATAAGCTTACTTCGGCCGAATGGGAAGCTCAATGGTTGATGCCTACCAATCTTTCATTTACCATTAAAAAAAACGGGTTTATCATCGCCTCCACTTCAAATGAAACCGGTAAATACCTTTGCCCTGATCTTAGGTTTATGGCCGGATCACTGGAAAAACTAAAGCAGAAAAAAAATGTCTTCATCTTTATTCATATCAATCCGGTCAAGCTGACCACCCATGCCGTTGACTGCCCTGAACTATTGGATTTATTGAAAAAATATCCCAATGTAAGAGCCGTATTTAATGGTCATGATCACGATGAAGAAAATATAAAATCAAAAGACCATATCCCTTTTGTATTCGATGCGCATTTTGGCGGCAATTGGGGAACGGATTACAGGGGATTCAGAATAGTGGAATTATACAGTGATAACTCTATTGGTACCTGGGTCATGAACCCGATTGACAAGATAAATGAAATAAATCTATAATTCAAAGTACAACATACGATGTACAATTTGCGATATATTACAAACGATGTAATATGGAAAACGTGTGACATACAGTGTACAAATTACCTGGTACTTTTAAACGGGGGTACTTGATAGTTGTTACATTGATACATGGTACTTTGTACCTGGTACATCCTCAAGTTGCACAATTCTTCGTTGTAATTTGTACATTGTGTTCCTATTTAAAAACCTTAATTTGTGATGAAGCGATTTATTCTAGCCTTAGACCAAGGTACTACCAGTTCTCGCGCTATTCTATTCGATGAGGATGGCATCATACATGGTATAAGTCAACAGGAATTTACTCAGATCTTTCCCCAACCCGGATGGGTAGAGCATAACCCAATAGAAATATGGGAAAGCCAACTGGAAGTAGCGAAAGAAGTAATTAAATCACATTCGATTTCAATAGATCAAATAGCAGCAATAGGTATAACAAATCAGCGGGAAACTACGGTAGTGTGGGACAAGAGCACCGGTGTACCCATTTACAATGCTATAGTGTGGCAAGATCGAAGGACAGCACCGATATGCGAGAGATTAAAAAATGAAGGACTCGCAGAATATATTTCTTATGAAACCGGGCTGGTGATAGATGCATATTTTTCCGGAACCAAAATAAATTGGATACTGGACAATGTAGAAGGAGCCAGAGTAAAAGCGAATAACGGAGATCTGTTATTCGGCACTATCGATACCTGGTTACTGTGGAAATTGACTCAGGGTAAAGTTCATGCCACGGACTACAGCAATGCCTCCCGTACTATGATTTATAATATAAGATCATTAAAATGGGACGCTAACATGTTGAATGTACTGGATATCCCGGAGAATATGTTGCCTTCCGTTCAAAGATCAAGCGGAATATTTGGTCATACCGATATTTCTCTATTTGGCAAAGAAATTCCTATTTCAGGTATTGCCGGGGATCAGCAAGCTGCATTGTTTGGGCAGGTATGCTGGCAACCGGGTATGGCAAAAAACACCTACGGTACCGGTTGTTTTATGCTGATGAATACAGGAGAAAAATGCATCAGATCAAATAATGGATTGCTTACCACCATTGCCTGGGGACTGGAAGACAAAGTATATTATGCTTTGGAAGGTTCAGTGTTCAATGCAGGTGCTGCAGTGCAATGGTTAAGAGATGGACTAGGTATCATACAGTCATCAAAAGAGTCCGAAGAAATTGCCTTATCCGTAACCGATACCGGTGGAGTATATTTAGTACCGGCATTTACGGGTTTAGGTGCACCGTATTGGGATATGTATGCCAGAGGAAGCATCTCCGGTCTCACCAGGGGCACTACCCGTGCTCATATTGTCAGAGCAACTTTAGAATCACTTGCTTATCAGACCCGCGATGTATTGGATATCATGTCTACAGAATCTGGCATCCCATTATCCGATCTGCGGGTGGATGGCGGGGCATCTGCCAATAATTTTTTGATGCAATTCCAGGCTGATCAATTGCATGCTAAAGTGGAGCGACCTACTGTCATTGAAACCACTGCTTTGGGTGCTGCCTATTTAGCCGGATTGGCGGTAGGTCTATGGACAAAAGATCAGATTAATGCCCAATGGCAAAAAGAAAGAACTTTTAATCCCTCACCGGATAGCAGTATGGCAGATAAATTATATCAGGGCTGGAAGAAAGCAGTTGAAAGAAGCAGAAATTGGGAAGATACAAAATGATGTACCATGTACCATGTACCATGTACCATGTACCATGTAGGGTGTACTATGTACGATTTACCATGTACGATGTACGAAATAGGATATAACAACTACTCTGCTATAAAATAAGATGGATGAAGTAAATAAATGATCTAAGAATAAAAGAGTTTGATGGCTAGTGTAAAAAAATTGGGACTGTGGACCGCTA
>CAYNIG010000085.1:0-16403 GCA_964396995.1 uncultured Saprospiraceae bacterium
CTTCTATTCAATTGATGCTGAACGGTAAGTCCGGAGCAGTAATTTCTGTTAAATCCATGACTAAACTGGTCCTGGAAAAAAGGCATCTTTCTGAAAATCTGATGAAAGCATGTTATAATGCCTGCCAGGATTGGGTGGAGACCTGCAGCCTGATAGTGTCTAACCCGTTAGTAGAAACAGGTAATAAAAGTTTAACCGATCTGATAAATAAAATCAATATCGACAATCCTGACCCGACCCTTTTCTGCCCAGAAATATGGAAGTCGGTATCACCTTCGGAAACCTGGCTATTCAATAAAATAATTACAGGCACCTTGCGCCCCCTGCTTTCAGCCGCTCAGCTTTCAAAAATCATAGCTAAAAAGTGGAACCTGGATCGGGAACTGATCCATCTCCGGTTGTGCCTTTACAATCTCTCTCAGGTAACTTTCAAACAATTGACAGACCCAAATCGAAAGGATGATGAAATGTATTTTTTGCCTTATGTATTTACACATCCCAATGAAGCTCATATCAATTTTACTTTGGAAAGACAGTTTGATTACAATATCCAAAAATTCGTATATGGTGAACGGCTTTTGTTAATAAAAAAAGGGCAAAAATTGATTGCCTATAACATAAAAGGTGAATGGGTATTGCCCGACCCCGCTATTTGGCACAAGCATATTCCTGATCTGAGTCAAATGGAAATTGTACTCTCCGAAGACAAAACCTGGATTGTGCAAATACCTCTTTGGGCTGGAAGTAAGGCAGGCCATTCTTTCATAAGAGAATGGGTAAATGAATTTGCTCTATCGGACCAAATCGATTGGCTACCTGAAATAAATATTAAAGATTGGAATGAGATTTATGGCCAGGGAGATATTATTTTAAAACATAAACAGGAAGCAGGGAAATGGTATAGAATAAAACCAGATGCACATAAACTAACGGCTGTATTGTGGTACGCAGAAATGCCGGTTACTTCCAATACCATGAATATGAAATTATCTTTTGCTATACGCAGTGCACAAAATGAATTAATCACCATATGTCAGCTTCCTTCCTCTGAAATGGCGGAAACCGATCAAACCAGGCTGTACTACTGGATTCAAAATAATACAGTACAAAAATTTGGTCCTGTACGGACGGTACGGACCAGTCAATATTTCACCCTTTGTTATGATAGAGTACGCCCTAACAAAAGATCAAAAATTGGATTTCAGTTACTAAATGCGAAGATTATAGATTGGTTAAAGGACAGTGCCAAAGTTGAACTATCCGGGATTGCGGATATCCAGATATAGATATTCTCATACTTTTATTTATCATCCTTGCCTAAAATGCATTGTACCGGCGGATTTAAAAAATTAAAGGCGGAAATTCAAAAATTAAAGGCTAAAATGATTTGACTTCAAATTTTAACAAATACGGCCAATATTTTACGTATTGAGATAATTAATATTTGTAAAAAGACTATTTAATCCAAGCATTCTGAAGTATTTTTGGCAATCATGAAACGTACCTTTATATTCGCTATACTTGTCATTCTTTGTTCCAATAAATCCTATAGCCAATGTATACCTACCTGCCCTGGCAATGTAAATATTTCATTGCTCCCAAATGACTGTAAAGCAACTTTATCTGCCGCTGATTTTGTAAAAAATATCTCACCAGCCTGTACTTATAAATTAGAGCTGCAATACCCCTATGGTACCCAAACTTATAGCCCACCAGTGAAATTGGATGCCAGCCATCAGGGGTATACATTTAAGTATGTAGTAAAAGATTCTGCCACAAACAATCCCTGCTGGGGAAATATAACAGTAAACCATTGTAATCCTTGCTTAATACCTACTCCACCTGTGATCGATTCATTTGTGGTAAGTGCTCCGCCTTATATTCCAGGAAGTACCATATCTCTTAAAATGTATGCAACAGATAACAAATCGATTCAAAAAGTAGAATTCTACAATTGGTATGGTAACCCTATTTATATTGATAATACGTATCCATACAGCTATAATTATACATTTCCTGCTGCTACTGCTACGGGTAATAAGTTTTGGGCGAAAGTATATGATAATTGTGGCAGCTCCGCTACTTCAGTTGAAATAAGTATTACTACCTTATTTCCTGCATGTAATGATGGAGTAAAAAATGGTACTGAGACTAGTGTAGATTGTGGTGGAAGCAGCTGCAATGCATGTCCTAATCCGGGACCCATATACCCATTACCCGATCTTGAACTTAAAAATACCAGCCCCGTACCCTACAATGTTACTTCGGGACAGTGGTTGCAACTAAATGGAAAAATCTATAATAAGGGGAATGCAACTGCTCCGGGCACCATCGTAAAAGCAGCTATCTCAAATGACCCTAATTTATCCAATAATGATTATGTATTAGGAACCACTCCCATTCCTTCACTAGCGGTAAATGACAGTACACCTTATAGCCTTCATGTGGCTATGCCCAATTGGTCAAGCGGGACCTATTATTTGGTAATTTGTGTTGATCCACACTACGATATTACTGAAATTACAAAACTTAATAATTGTGTTTCATACTTACTTCATTTTGAACCAGTACAATACTACGAACCCGATTTAATCACTACCTATCTGGATATAGACCCCAATCCGATTTACGAAGGAGACCCATTTAAGGTATCCTATATGACTAAAAATATTGGTACAGCCACCGCCGGATCCAGCTATTCTGCCATTTATCTTTCTACTGATAAATATTTCGATTATGGGGATTTAAAATTGGCCGAGCATTCAGTCGCTTCATTATCCGCTGGAAATAATGCGGTACACACTTCCAATCTGAATAATTCCATATCACCCGGGCATTATTATATACTAGCGTGTGCAGACAATAAATACCAGGTATCTGAATCGATTGAATCAAATAACTGCTCCTATATCGATTTTGATGTACATGCACACTACACCAATAAGACCGATCTAACTACCTCTTACCTCGCCATTAACAAAACCAATATATACCAGGGAGATGCGTTCAAAGTTTCTTACATGGTCAATAACATCAGCGGTGTCAATGCAGGCAGCAGTTATTCGGCAGTGTATTTGTCATCTAATTCTTATTGGGATGGTGGCGATCTTAAGATTGATGAGTTTTCTATTTCTTCCCTCAGCGCAAATAGTAATATTATATTGGAATCCAACGTAACCAGATCCATATCTCCGGGTCATTATTATATTATAGTATGTGCAGACAACAGAGACCAGCTCAATGAAACAAATGAGTCAAATAACTGTAGTTCAATTTATTTAAAAGTACAGGCACTTAGCTCTGACTGGCCTGATTATACTACCAGTTTTCTTTCTACAAATAAAAATCCGGTTGCATCAGAAGAACCCTTTACGGTTTCCTTTATGATCAATAATAAAAGCAACACCCCTGGATCGGCCTGCAATATTGGTGTGTATCTGTCGGAAGACAACGAATGGAATACCACCGACCGTATGCTCACTCAAATGAAATTGCCCGCCATACCTGCTGATAAGTCTGTACTAACTGAAGCAGGTGTCTATGATTCATTCACACCTGGAAATTACCATTTAATAGTATGTGCAGATATCAATGGGGAAGTGAAAGAAGAGTCAGAAGTAAACAATTGTTTTTCAATGGCCATTGCCATTACTGAAAAAGCGGCTCCAAAGCCGGATCTGGTGTTTGAAACTTTTATCACCAAGACGACCTGGAATATCGGAGACACTCAAAATATTAAATTAAGAATAAGGAATATAGGCTACGAAAAAAATGAAGCAGGTGTTGCCAATCTGATATTATCCGATGATATCAATGGAACCAATCCCATTTCACTGGGTCAAATTCATTTTTCTGCTATGAACACCAATGGCTTTTACGATACTTCTGTTTTAGTCGTAAGTAAGGATAGATTCTGGGAAGGGAAGAAATATTTAACAGCATGCCTGGATCCGGCATCGTTGATAGCAGAAGCAAATGAACTCAATAATTGCCAGTCCATAGCTATCGATATTCAATTGCCCTTTATAGACTTTAAAAACACAACGGCAATTTCTTTTCCCAATAGCATAAATAAAAACGATACCCTGCCATTCCCTTTCAGTATGACCAATTTAGGTACTGTGGCAACTAAGAAAGTAGAAGTTGAGTATTATTTGTCATTCAAAGCGGGCCTCAAAGGGGGATCAGCTATTCGTTTAAAAATCGATACTATTGACGCTATAGTGCAACCCGGAGATACTTTATTTAAATCCGTTGGGCTTACCTTTCCTTCTTATGCCAATGGTGGGTATTACCTCAATATTTGTATAGACTATAATAATAAAATCGAGGAAAAGTCGGAAATAAATAACTGCCAGGCGATGCGAATATATCTGACCGCTCCTGTTGCTGCTACTGCGGCAGAGCTTACTGGATCCAGGTTGACTGAACAGCGAGGTAGATTACAATTCAGTGATATCTCCATATTCCCCAACCCGGCAACCGACCGGATAAATTTCAAAGGAATTGAAAATAGCGAGGGGATCCATGATTTGAAAATTTTGGATCTGAGTGGAAGGCTAATATCCCAGTCCAAAATCATTTCTAACTCAGTAAATATTTCTTATCTGAATAAAGGAGTATATATTCTGAGACTCAGTGGTAATAAAGAGTCTAAAGTAATCAGAATGGTGAAAGAATAATAGGTTTTCACCTCTTTACCATTTCACGAATCAAAGGAAATATTTTGTTCCTGTCTACTTTGTACAAATAGATCAAGCCTATTACACACATAAAGGCGGAAAAGTAAAACATCACAGGTAAACGTTCTACGTGGTTTCCAACTAAAGACCCGGATACCAAAGCTCCTCCACCAATAGCAATCTCCAGGGCAATATACATAGTTGCCAGGGCTCTGCCTCTTTTATGTACATCCCCCAGATCTATGGTCCATGCTGTAAGTGCCGGAAAGAATATACCCACGCCAAATCCAAACGCAATGGAGCCCAAATAAAACATCGTTGGGCTCACAGCATATGAGAAAAGAAGCATAGAAATGATAATGATAAATATGGAGGCTTTGATTACCGGTACTCTTCCTATTCTATCTGCAATCTTGCCTGCAAAAAAGCGGGTACAGATACTTGCGAGAGTAAACAGAGTAAAGTACACACCCCTGTTTCCGATATGCAATCTGTCACTCAAATCAGGTGCCAATGTCAACAGTACTCCGTAGGAAAAATAACAGGTAATCATGACTAAAGCCGCTGGCAACGCCAGCGGATCAAATATGTCCTGAGCACCTACTTTTAAATGAGGTAACCTGAATTTTACTTTACTATCCAGCGTCTCCGGTAATCTGATCAGGATCAGCATTGAAATTAAGGCCAGTACAGAAGATAGATAAAACATACTATTTATTCCAAATGAAGTCACGAGCCAACTACCCAATGGAGGGGCTGCCGATGAGCCAACACTGGAACAAATGCCCAACACTCCCATGGCCTCTGCTCTCCTATGCATTGGCACTATATCTGCAACATAGGCCGAAGACGCGGTTGGCTTAAATCCGGTACTGAATCCATGAAAAAATCGTATCCATAAAAATCCGGCGACGGTGTGAATCACAGGATACAATACACCACAGACGATACAAGCAAACACACCCACATACATTACCGGTAATCGGCCAATCGTATCTGTAAGTTTACCACTAAATGGTCTTGAGATACCGGCGGTCAAGGTAAACAATGCGATGATCAATCCAATATATTGACCTCCCCCCAAAGATCGTAAGTAAGATGGCAACTCCGGTAGCATCATATTAAAGGATCCGGCAAATAAGGCATGAGATAAACTCAATAAAATAAATGGGGTGGAATATAACCTGGAGGGGGTGGCGCCTTGCATGGGCTGCAAAATTATGGATTATATTAAACATAGACACCACCAAAGCAAGCATGAGTATGGGTTCCGATTGGTATTAATCAATCTTGTCTTTTCAGACCTATGATGTATTCCATCACTTCATCTCTTCCCGATTTATAATGATCAAACGATCTTGGTATTTGCACATCAACCGGAATTTTATCCGCTGTTCCTAATGCCGGCGAATGTACTTTTAATTTTTCTGTACAATCAAAATCAAGTCTGGAATGAGGCAAAGTATAAGCCTCCATATTTTCAGCCCAATTTGGCCTTGCTCTGCACACTTCTCCCACTATAGTTGCCTGAGTCTGATCTTTAAAGAATAGTGTAGCAACTGCAGCCGCAGAAAAAGTTAGCCTGCCATTAATTACAAATAGCTGACCTTTTCTATTTATCGATTTATTTTTCTTTATGGCTTCCAATAAAGGAAGGATATGGTTATAATTTCCTCCTCTGCATTGCCGCAGGTCTATCACCACTTTTTTACTATTGCGTGCATTCATTTCATCTACCGCATTCTTCATAAATTTTTTGATAGATAAATCTCCCTCATGGTTGAATAGAGTCCTGATATTTATATAAAACAGATCTGAATCAGGTAAATAAGTATACCAATATCCTTTTTCTCTTTTCTCAAGATACAGGGGTGGTTGCGGATAAAGTTTAGTATATGAGGTTGAATTGTACTCCTTCAGGCTGATTGTATTAAGGACTATTTCCGTTTCCTGGCCCTCATCGTTTTGAACTGTTATCCGTGCAGAATCCAATTGGCTTATACACCCAACCTGATGCAATATTTCAGGTATAACCATCCAATTGGGGGCTGTGGTGGGGTATTCTACATCGTTTTCGGCATTTATATAAGGTTTTAAATTGTCAAAAATTTCATCAGTGGGTCGGTTGCCTATCCTAATCAATTTTGTACCTAAAAATGAATCGAATCTCTTGTCTATTCCTACAATACGAAGCTCTTTTCCGAAATAATAAAGCTGAAGTGGAAGCCTGTGAAACCCCGAACCTGGACCAACAATACTGATTTCCGTGTGGCCGTCGTCCAGCAGGGCGAGCAATCTGGTGAAAGATAAAATCTTTTGGTTGGTAGAAAGGGAGGGCAATTCTGTCCTGACCTTCATGGCTTCCGTATTGAATTTTATTTTTGACTCAGGCGAAAAGCCGGCAAATCGATTATTGATCTTTGAAGTTAAATAGTCCAGATCCTCTGACCAGGCGTGAATATCCAGTTTATTTAAATCTGTTTGAGCATTTGGCTTACAACTGATTAATAAAAAAATAATTAATAGCTTTTTCATATTTAATTTTTAATGACAAATAAACGGTAAGAAATATAAAAATAGACCGCCTGGAAGAAGGTATTAGGTTTGATCCTATAGGAACGGACACTATTTCAAGGAATCCGGGTTTAAAGTCCTGAATTTAGATGGTGTCACTGAGGTGAAATTCTTAAAGGAAATAAAAAAAGCAGATTTGGACTTATATCCAAGCTCATAAGCCAGGGATTCAATTTTAACAGGAGTAGAGGAACGCAAAATAGTTTTAGCGTCTTCTATCCTAAAATAATTGACAAATTCATTAAATGACTTACCGGCCCCGGAGTTAATTGCCTGGGAAGTATGGTGAACTGACACATTGGCCATTTGAGCCAGGGTACCAATATTAAAATCAGTTGATCTATATGGCTTTTGAGCTGACATGATTTCATAGATCCTGGTTAAAAGTTCGTTTGCCTCTTGCTTGTGCAAGGTCGATTTCTTATACTTTTCTTTTTTTACATCCAGCACAATGGTCTGTCCCAGTTTTAACAAAGTAGCGCCGTAAACTATAATCGTGCTATAAATATTGATTGCATAGTTGGGCAGCATTTGTGGATATAATCGTTTGCCATTTAATATGCCTCCCGTCATTAAAAAAACAATACTGCCAATAAAGAAAACAGCTGACCAATAAATAAGCCAGGTATAGTCAGGTCTGTTAGCCTGACTTTTATAATTCTGATTCTTACATTTTTGTCCTAATATGTAAATGTTTAATAAGCTGTATACTAATAAATGCAATCCTAATCCCTCTACCACTATCAATCCCTGGATATTCAATGGATCAGTTTGAAAAACAGGAAGAACTTTATTTTGAATCAAATTGGGATGAAAGCTATGCAGCACAGCATCAATCTTAAATTCTGCAGGTTGAGAGTAAAAGAATACGGAATAGGCGAAATAAAAAAAAGCCGGAAAAAAATGATAAACCCAAAATTTTGCATTCGGCAATTCCGAATTTTCCATTTTTAGGATCAGATACCATATCGGACCTATCGTCAAAATCAAGGGAGGTGAAAGATTGACCATCCAGGGTGTGTACATAATATATCCGCTGAAATTCAGGAAAGATTCCAGGCCGATAAGACCGAGTATAAGCATTAATAGTCCTTCGAAAAATTCTTTACTCCGTTTGGCTTTAAAAAGAAAAATAAAGGCGAAGGAAAAGGATTGAAATATACCTACTAAAATCAGTGAAGAAATAAAGTCAATATGAGGAAGCTTTTGCATATTTCAAAAAGACAAATTCAAAGCACACAAGTTGCTCCATTCAGAGTTTGAAAAATGGGCCGGCAAATGGCATATCAGATTAGCAATGAAATTAATTAATTGATTTTCATCATTTCCTATATGAAGCTCAAAACTGGAACCTGGTATTTGTCATTTCCTGCTTTTTTAATAGGCACCGTAGTTTAAGATATCAATCCAACTAATTTTACATTAATAATAATATTTCAATTAAACTCATAACCTGTAGACATGGCAAAATCAATTTTTCTTTTCACATTCAGCTTGTTATTTGTTGTATATGGGACATCTCAGATCATGCCACTGACTCTTGAACCGGATGGTGGCAATAAAAAGGCCAGCATCTCGGAACAAATAGGTGTAGTGAAAATAGAAATAAAATACAGCAGGCCCGGAGTCAAGGGCCGTGAAGGTCAAATATGGGGTACTACTGTTGCACATTATGGCTTTAAAGATCTGGGGCATGGTACCAGTTATGCTGCGCCATGGAGAGCTGGTGCCAACGAAAATACTACCATATCATTTTCTCATCCGGTAAAAATAGAAGGCAGGGATCTTCCTGCAGGCACGTATGGCTTTTTTATCTCATTGGGAGAAATCGAAAGCACATTGATATTTTCAAAGAATTGCACTTCCTGGGGTAGCTTTTATTACGAACCTGAGGCCGATGCACTACGGGTTACCATTCCAAATCAAAAAATGGATGAATCTGTGGAATGGCTTAAATATGAATTTGCCAATCAAACAGATAGCACAGCACAGATACAATTATCCTGGGAAAAAAGAAGGATGGCATTCACTGTGTCTGCAGAAACAAAAAAACATCAATTCGAGGCTTTGGTAAATGATCTGAAAACAACCCGGGAACCCAATGATTTTTTTACCGCGGCCAATTATTGCCTTGAAAACAATATAGCACTTGAACAAGCCCTGGCCTGGATAGATCGGGGTATCTACTTTCGCGTAATGGGCCGGAAAACCTTTCTAACGCTGAATACCCGTGCAGAAATATTAATGAAACTAAATAAAAAAGAGGAAGCAAAAAAGACTTTAGCAGAAGCTGTAGAATATGCTACCGACATGAGGGAAGTGCACTATTATGCACGACGATTTCTAACTATGGGACTAACTGATGAAGCGTTTAATTACTACAAAAAAAATCACGACCGCTTTCCAGCGGAAATGACCACGCATATTGGCATGGGCCGGGCTTATTCTTCAAAAGGTGAATATAAAAAGGCACTGGAGTACATTAAATCAGCTCAACTGCTGGCTACGGATGAGGTAAATAAATCGAATATTCTGGTTATGATTAAAAAACTGGAAGAAGGACAGGATATAAACAAGTGATGATGAATTAATAAACTCTACGTGATTTTAAACAAAGCCCAAACAGAAGGTAATTACCTGTATGGTTTATTTTATACTATATATGGTTTTGAGCACAAAATGCAATAAACGTACAGGATAGAAATCCAGATTTAAGAACCCACTCCTGCCAGGCTTTTCCAAGATAAGCAGGATTTGACAACCCTTATTCATGCAGCTTACCCGTTTATTCCAAAACGCAGAACAACAAAAGAATCAATCATATCAGAATATAAAAATGAGTTTATCAAAATCATTCTGCATCGTCTTTTCTTTTCTTTGGGTTGGATTTCCAATAGTAGAGGCCCAACCGCTTATCCAAACTATTTTTGGTACCGTCATGGCAAGAGGATCACTTACCCAATTAGAAGGAGTAAAAATAGAACTTATTGCCTCCCATGAGCGTATTTCATGCGAAAGTGCATCAGACGGTAGTTTTAACTTGCAGAACGTACCTGTTGGCAGACAATCCATACTGATATCGTATACGGGTTATAAAGAAAAACTCATTGAAAATATACTGGTTACATCCGGCAAACAAGTCTATCTTGAAATTGAACTGGAAGAGGAAATAACCTTACTGAATGAAGTGGTGATTTATGCAGAACAGGATAAAAAGAAACCTCTCAACACAATGACTTTAGCCGGAGGAAGGATGTTTTCAATTGAAGAAACACAACGATTTGCAGCCGCTTTCAATGATCCGGCCCGCATGGCTTCTTCTTATCCGGGTGTAGTACAAGCAAACGATCTAAATAATGATATTGTAATTCGAGGAAATTCACCGAATGGACTACTTTGGCGACTAAACGGAGTGGACATCCCCAATCCGAATCATTTTTCCAGTGTCGGAACCAGCGGAGGCGGAATATCTGCCTTAAGTGCACAAGTATTAGGAAATTCCGATTTTTTAAATGGAGCCTTTAACGCTGAATATGGAAACGCCCTGTCCGGTGTATTTGATTTAAATTTTAGAAAAGGGAACAATCAAAAAAGAGAGCACACGATCCAGATGGGGTTCATCGGTGCTGATCTATCTGTAGAGGGGCCACTCAAAAAAAAGTATAAAGGTTCTTATCTTGTAAACTATCGATTTTCAACTTTAAACCTCATAAAATCATTAGGAGTAGACATAGACGACCATTCCAAATTTCAGGATTTATCATTTCATATTTATCTTCCCACGGAAAAAATCGGTTCTTTTTCTATATTCGGTTTAGGAGGATTAAGTTCACAAAATGAAGACAGGACATTATTCGATATCTTCACCGGATCCGGTACGGTTAGATTCAAAAATCTAAGCAAATCCAATACCGGAGTCACAGGCATTTCCCATTTCAAAACCGTAGGAAAAAAAATGAACCTAAAATCAACAATAGCTGCTACCGGAAATCAAATCGCTTTGTCCAATCAAAACTCAGTGGGTGGGAATACATCCCATCTTAAACTGAAAGAAAAAAACAATTATGGTGAGAATAAAGTATCTGTTTCATCAGTACTAAGCATTTTTCCAGGAAAAAATAATAATATAATAAAAACCGGTATCACGGGTTCCATCCTAAACTATACACAGCTCGAAGGAAAAGTACCTTTTGGCTCTGAACAAATAGTTAATTCGATAGAAGGACAAGGATCTACGTTACTGCTAAGAGGATTTGCCGAATATCTTATGTATGTCCATCAAAAAGTTACAGTAAATACAGGTCTTCATTTTCTGCACTTAGGATTAAATAAAAATACAACCTTAGAGCCCAGGATTGCACTGGCCATCCCAGCAACCACTAAAATCTTATTTAGTTTGGCCTATGGATTGCATAGCCAGGTTCAGCCCATTGGAACCTATTTTTTAAAAAACCCAAATCAGCATGGCCAGGACTATACACCTAATCGCAATCTTGGTTTTTCAAAAGCACATCACTTTGTAGGTACATGCCAGTATAATATTGACCGGTATCACAGCATCAAATGGGAAGCGTATTACCAGCATTTGTATGATATTCCTGTAAGCCCTGATGTACAAAATAAAGTTTCTATTTTAAATAGTAGTGATGGTTATTTGAAAGAGCTTTTAATCAATAAAGGCTTTGGAAAAAACCAAGGCATAGAATTGACCGCTGAACGATTTTTAAAAAATAATTTTTATTACTTGCTTGCAGGCTCACTCTATGACTCTGAATACAAGTCTATTGACGGAATCTGGCGCAATACAAGATTTAATGGTAATTATACTTTTGGCTTTACCAGCGGTTATGAATTTTCACTTAAAAAGAGCAAATCCCATTTGGGTTTACATGTAAAGGCGACCTCCATTGGAGGATTCAGAACCACCCCAATAAATATCGATGCATCAATTCAAAATGGCACCACAGTCTATTTTGACAACCTCGCTTTTCAAAATAAATTGCCAGATTATAAAAGAGTTGATGTGAGATTGAGTTATAGAAATAATTTTAAACGCGTTTCACTCATTACATCAATCGATATACAAAATGTAATGAATAGAGAAAATATAGAGAAGGAATTTTACAACCCTATAAATAAACGAATAGAATATTCCAGGCAAAACGGACTAATACCTGTATTCAGTTTGAAAGTGGAATTTTAACCAGGTTCGACCAATCACGAGTTATCCCATCCATATCCCCCAGGTCACCCAAATAAAAGATCGACATAAAGTGCCGAAGCATAAGAAACACATCTAATGAAATTAAAATCTTCCCCTGATTTCCAGTCTGTTTGATAAATACTTTTTAATTCGAGGCAATGGATATTAGAATAACCCATCAGAATCAATTCGCAATAAAATGTATTTAACTGTTTCCATTATTGTTTTTTTATAATCAGGTCGATTACCCATTTCCCGAAATCATCTTCATCCACGATGGACCATGAATGAGGTATCCTGGCATTATTAAATTCGGGCCGATAACCCTTACCTGTAGTTGTTATTAATGTTGCCATTTTATTACCCGCCAGCTTTAGAATATTGATAAGGGCTGCCTGGTCAATTGCATTTATGGACAAATAATCTGCTCGGACATTTTCAATATACCAGTTTATATCGGGTTCAGTATACAGTCTTATCGGATAGTCTTTTAAATACCAGGCATTGCCTCCATCCGCCGTAAAAATCGAAACAACCGAATTTTCCCTGTAAGCCGCGAGATTTTCCTTAGGTGACCCTTTGTACATATTCCTAAACTTCCAGGTCATATAATTAGCCTCGCCATACATTATGTTTGTGCTGTCTGCCCTCTGAAGAAAGAGTTCCATACCGTTATACCAGCGCTCCAGATCCAGTGGTGCATCAACTGAAAATAATCCCGCCGGAGTAATCCCCAGCTTATGCTTACCCGATTTAGAGAATATAGCATACCTTAAGGCTCCATAGCCACCGGCAGAAAACCCACCAAGTACAATTTTATCTTTCGGTATGTTATTTTTCTCTATTACAACCTGCATCATAGAGTCAAGAGCGAGAATATCCACATCATCATGATACCCAGTTGACCCGGAATAGATGGTTGCAAAAGCAATTTCGTATTTTAGGAATAAGGAAATAAGTTTACTATTTGCATAATAATTATTATCCCCGCCATAGGGTGGCAGTATCACTACCATTCCTTTCACAGGCGTATTTGCCGACCAAAGGCTGATAACGTGTTTAGATGAATCGTCCGGATTCACATAGATTGTCTCTGGTACATGCCCCGCCGACTGGCATGAATTCAACACAGTAATAATTCCTATAAAAACAATTATCAACCATTTACTTACTTCCATATTCCTGCTATTAAATCACTTAGTATTGATCTTACCTTCTATACCACGATAGACACAAAGGTTCATAATATAAGTTAATTTATCAAGGATTAGTTTTTACCCTGAATGGTCCGTATAGATATACCACTTTCCTTTTATTTTTTTCATTAAGCTCGAATATCGGCCTTCTATCTTTTTTCCATCCGGGTAGCTCACATGAAAATACCCTGTCACGTAATAATAGGTATTGGATAGCTTTTCAAATCGCTCTCCATCTAAAGTCAAGGTGCCCATTTTTTCTTTTGGCCAGTACTTTTTATAAAAAGCAAGGATATTGGCTTTGCCATAGGCTGCCCCTTTTTTTAATATCATACGAGCAGAATCATGCGGTGCATACAGATTTACATAACCTTCTATATCACCAGTGCTCCAGCACCGCTCTTCTTCACGAAATACAGCAAGCATATTTTTGATATCTTTTGATTGACCCTGACTGGAAATATTCAGTAGACAAATTAAAGAAAATAAGATCTGAATCGATCTGGCTTTGTTTGAGAAAGCGAATTTCATTTTAGGTAACTATTTTACTATTATAAGTTACCCAAAGATACCCTGCACCAGTGTAAACTGCATTTGAACCAGACTTAGATCTGTTGTCAAATCCTGCTCATTGTATTAATTATACTTATCTCTATGCAACTTACATACCATTTACCCTGTCATAAGTATAAAACATTTTCAAATTAAATTAAAATGAAAAATATTTTGATACCCATTTTTTTCAACTTATTTCACATCACTTTAAGTAGCCAGCAATTCATGACCAAAGAAGCGGTAACTGAAACTGTACACCAAATGAGTGAACTGCTGGAAAAAAATTATGTATTTCCCGAAAAAGCTGCAGCCATGAAAAAAATGTTGCAGCAAAACCTTGCCCAAGGAAGTTATTTTGAATTGACACTAGAGGAGTTTGCAACAAAAGTGAATAAAGACCTGCAAGGCATATCACCAGACAAGCACATGAGGGTGGATGTTTTCCCGGAAAAGCCCGTGACGGATAATAGAAGCCCTCAAACCCTAGGTGGGAAAAAACCACAAAAGATCAATCCCTTTAAAAAAATAGAATTTCTACCTGGCAATGTTGCTTGGGTGGTTTTGGATAATTTCCCGAAACCTGATTTATGTGATGAATACGTAATTTCCACTATGAACTGCATTTCTAGTGCCAAAGCAGTAATTTTTGATTTGAGAAATAATGGCGGGGGCTCTCCGCTATTGGTACAACTAATACTTAGCTATTTACTGGAACCAAAAACACATTACAATTCAGTCTTTAACAGAATAAAAAATACGATTTCAGAATACCGTACGTATCAAATTAATACCGGATTTGAAAGCGAAGGGGGCATCGGATCAGATAACAAAGAAAGTAAACTAAATGGCAAAATAAATAGTACAGAATTAACAAAAGCACCTGTTTATGTACTTACTGCTAAACGAACCTTTTCAGCAGCTGAAGAATTTGCCTACGACATACAATCTATTAAAAGAGGCAAAATAGTAGGTAATTCAACAGGTGGTGGAGCTCATCAAATGAACGGCTTTGGTGTGTATGGCCGAATTGGAATGCTGATCCCATATACAAAACCTATAAACCCGTTTACCGGTACAGATTGGGAAGGCACAGGAGTAAAGCCGGATATTGAAGTGAACGTAAACGAGGCTTTGAAAACAGCACACGTAGATGCTTTAAAAACGTTGCAACAAATGGAAACTACCCCGGAGGCTAAGTTAGATTATGACTGGATCATAAAATTAAGTGAATATTACTACCATTCCCCCGCTCCGCTTACAGATGTAGAAATGGAAAATATCTCAGGCAAATATGGAAAAGATGTGCTAATTCGAATTGAAGGAGGAGACTTGGTAGCGGAGGTGGCTGTGGGGGGAGTGCGAAAATTTAAGTTACAACAATTAGATGATTTGATTTTTAAGGTAGATTCAGATATTGTGGTGGTATTTATAAAAGATGATTCCGGAAAAATAATTTCGGCTGAAGCAGTATATAAAAATGGCAAAAGAGAGGTAAGGCAAAAAGTCCAATAAAATCAGGATCGACGAATTTATTTGTCAATTCCTGCTTATTTATTCGGTAGCATATTTTTGAATAGTCAAGTACCTTTAATTTTATAATTTAATTACCATTTTATAAAAGTGCGGTCAGTCGCTACAATATGGATCAGTAAAATGCTTTTTATTTCAGAATGTAAAATCGCCATCTGTTTACTGTTCCTCAATACAGCATCTGGATATAAAGGCCAATGCTTATTGGTGAGTATATTGAAAGGCATGGGTATGGATGGAAATCGGATATTGAAAAAGAGAAATAATATCAAAGTATGAAAAATTTTCCTTTACTATTTTGGCTATTCGCTCCGATCAATGTTCTATGCCAATCCTTATCTCCCGATATAGATTTTCCGGTATCCTATGGCAAACTGATATACCAACCTGCTACCAGATCCATTATCCTGGCTGGCGGTTCATTTATGATTCCTGATTCGATGGTTAGCAATGTGTGGTCATGGGATGGCAAACAATGGAAGTTGACAAAGGCAGCAGGTCCGGGTTCACGAGACTTCTTCAGAAGTGCGGTGCATTCTAAAACCGGCATTTCGCATTTCTATGGGGGAATGATTGAAGATGGCACACCTCAAAATGATATGTGGATACTGGAAAACATGAAATGGAAAAAAGTGGCACAAAATACATTGGGCACACATGATC
>CAYNIG010000086.1:0-16312 GCA_964396995.1 uncultured Saprospiraceae bacterium
GAGCTTTCTTTGATTCTTTCTTTGGCGGACAAAGAAAGAATGGCAAATAAAAAAATTATACTTAACCAGCAGACCCTAATTAACGGAACGGGTATAAGTTATACGAGAAAAGATGGAATTAATATCATTTCACTGGAATCAATAGTAGCTTAACTAAACTATAATCGATCCTACAGCCCTTCATTAAATTTAAACTCAAATGAGCTGGGTACACATACTGCACTGGTATTGTCAGCCTCATCGGCTACATATACAAAATAGATATCGTGCATTCCGCGTACCAGAGACAATTCGGCTAAGGATTTATATGTTTTTGGATTGGTCTGCACATCAGATGGTGTGAGTGAAATCTCCGTTAGTTTTTTACCTTTTTCAGGATCATCAATCCAGATTTGCAATTTGCCGCTGTGTGAAGCGATGTAGGTGACCTCTATACCTTTGAGGTCTTTAAAATCGATCTGTTTATATCCGATATAATTTTTACTATTTACTACAACGACTTTGCCTATTGGGGCCGGGGCATCAAATGTAGATATACCTTTTGATCTGATATCCGATTCCAATGGGGAAAGCGAAGCATTTTTCAAGGTGATCATATCCTGGTTACTCAGTGGGGCCACCCCATTATAACCCTTATCGGTATATCCTGCAGATATGATATAAGAACCTTTTCCTGTTTCTTTTACTTCAGCTATCCCATTTAGCAGGTTTGAAATAGCAGCTGTATTGGCATTTCCTTTATCTCCGGCCAAAGAAAGTATGTATCGTATCATTTGATTTACCTCACTTTCACTCAGCTGAGGATGTGCTGCCATAGCACGTTCTCCCCAGACTCCGCTACCTCCCTTGAGTACTTTATCAGCTAATATTTTTTCTATACCCGGCTTACCTGCATATTTTTCAGCTACTAATCTGTAGGCTGGGCCATTAATATCTTTATCATTTGCATGACAGGTTTTACAATCCGATTTTTCAATCAATAGTCTTCCTGCTTCATTTGGAGAGGCATTCATGCCGGCCAGATGACCAACCGCTTCCAGTTTGGCCAGATCTTTACCCTCTTGTACAAACGCTGAAGTAACTTTTATATTTTGACTATTCAAAGTACCTGTTTCTCCAGTGCCATCCTCTTTATCCCGGATAGAGATATTGTATGGTATTTTTCTTCCCGGCCAGAAAAAAGATTTATTGCCGAATATTTCAATTTTCACTTCCGGTATTTCATTTCCTACCTGCAATTTAGTATTGGAAGTAGCAGTGTATTTTCCATCGCTCACCAGCAGACTCAGATCATAGACTCCGGGAGAACCGATGTCTATCTTGGCTTTCGATCCGGTGGCTTTTTGCACTCCATTGAGCAACCAGGTATAGCTAAGATTATCTTTATCAGCATCACCAGAACTGCCGGCATCTGCATTTACGGAAAGAGGAGCACCGCCAATAGATTTATCCACTGTAAAAGAGGCTACTGGCTTTCGGTTACCGCCATTAAATTCAATTTTAAATAATTCAGCATCCTGATTTCTTGCAAACCAGGTAGTACCATAGTTCAGTACATACAAAGATCCGTCCGGCCCAAACATCATATCCATTGGGTTGGCAAATACGGTATTGGGCATGAAGGAATCAAACTTTATAAATTTATTCTGCTTATCCAAGGTCACTACATAGATCCATCTGCGCATCCATTCATAGATAAAAAGTTTACCTTCAAAATAGCCAGGAAACAAATTGGAAGCAGCCGGATATTCATCTTTATAAAATACAGGGCCCGCCATGGGATTTTTTCCCCCAGTAGCCACAAATGGAAACTCTTTCGATGCATCATAGGAATACCAAAGCGGAGGGGCTTTATAGGGTGGCAATACCTCCATTCCGGTATTATTTGGTGAATTGTTTACTATATGATCAGGATCAAATTTGGGACCACTGATTTTTGTGGCAAAATCATAATCATTATACGCATGGCCATTTCCTCTTATATATGGCCAACCAAAAAAACCGCCACCGATACCCGCCTGTCCGATAAAATCATATCCTTTTGGTCCACGACCTACGCTGTCCTTACCAGAGTCTGGTCCTACATCACCCCAGTGTACCAGGTTTCTTTTGGCATCCACAGAAAATCGAAAAGGATTTCGACAGCCCATCACAAATATTTCGGGTCGGGTCTTTGGAGTACCCGGTTTGAATAGATTTCCGTCCGGTATAGAGTAGGTCGCATCAGGATTGATTTTTATCCGCAATATTTTTCCCCTGAGATCATTGGTATTTCCAGATGACTTTTGTGCATCCCAGGGCATACGACCCTCTCTTTCATCAATTGGATTAAAACCATCTGAAGCAAATGGGTTGGTATTGTCACCGACCGAGATATAAAACAATCCATCTTTGCCAAAACGGATATAGCCGGCACTGTGACAGCACTCCTGGCGCTGTACTGGTATGGTGAGTATTATTTTTTCACTCGTCGTATCCAGTGTTTTATTTTTAAAAACAAATCTGGATACCCGCTGTACAGATTCGGCTATGGGTGGTGAATAAAATAAATAGATATAATTATTCAATTCATACTGAGGATCCAAGGCTACACCAAGTAATCCATCTTCATGTACGGTGTGCACTTTTTTATTAGTTATATACTCAATCAAACCGGTAGTAGGATTATATAACTTTATTCCACCTTTCCTTTCGACTATGATCACGGAGCCATCTTTCATAATATCCATGGCCATAGGTTCTGCGAGATTACTGGCCAATACGGTTTTTTCAAATCGATCTTCGTCAGGCATATCCAGAGCCGAAGCTTTAGAATAATCCAATGCCTTATGATCCATAGCATATTGGATTCCACCCAACAGATGTTTTAAAAAGCCATCTTCAGTATAAGAGCTGTCGGTATGTCCCAAGCCAGTGTAAAATGATTTGCCCCCGTCATACTCGTGATACCATGCTATTGGATGTTTGTTGTCCATATTACCGCCTTCATAGCTGGTCTCATCCAAAGAGGCAATTATTTTGAGATCGGGCTGTACATCGCGGTAATTATACCATTCATCCCAGCGCGTCCATTCGGCGGGGAGATGAGTACAGCTTGAATGGCCATCACAGCTGATTTTTATTTTTGCATTTTGCTGATTGGGGTGCGAATGAAAATAGCCACCTACCAATCGACCATACCAGGGCCATCCATATTCTGTATCGGCAGCGGCATGTACTCCTACAAATCCTCCTCCCGCTTGAATATATCTCATAAAGGCGGCTTCCTGATTGGCATCGAGTACATCACCGGTAGTACTTAGGAATACCACGGCTGCATATTTTTTCAATACTTCATCAGTAAACAGTTTTGGGTCTTCTGATATCGTGACAGTAAAGCCATTTTCCTTTCCCAGTTTTTGAATCGCGGCATGTCCCTTCTCGATGGAGGCATGTCTGTATCCCCTGGTAAAGGAAAATACCAGCAGTTCTTTGCCGGCAGTGGAATTACAGGATTGATAAAACGGTGTAGCTAATAGAATGAGAGAAAGAACTATGGTAAGGAATCGCATCGATTTTTTTTATTTCTGAAATGGCGAAATTAATGCTTTTTCAATCGGTAAGATAAAAGATGTATTGGTTCAAATGGGAATACCCTACTCTGGCCATCGCCGGGCCGGAGGCAATAGAAAAGCAGAAATAATAAAAAATACTAAAAAAGCCTTGCGAAGTGACCTCCACAAGGCAAAATGAATATGAATAAAAAAACCTTAAATGTCTAAGAGATTATAATACGATCACGCTGTTTTGCTCTTCACCGTAACCATTGTACACGAGCTTATCAGCCTGGGTTTCGTTTTCCCAAAGTTTACCATCTATAATGTAACGAAACTGATATTCGTTACTTACAGGCAAGTCTAATGTTTTAGTAAATGATCCGTCTTTTAATTTTTTCATTGCGGCTTCTTTGTTAGGTTTCCACTCATTAAAAGAGCCGAGAAGTTCAATTTTTTTTGCCTTGGGTGCCTTGTCTGACTCTACTTTGAAAGTCACTTTGCATATTGGATTTGTCTTCAGATATTTTTTTGAAATTGCCATGGGTAAAATGTATTATTTGGTTTTCAAGCACAAAAATAATGGTATTCCAAATCATGATTGGCAAACAACATGTTAACGAATAATAAAGTAACTGTTTATTAAAATTACCAAATTGTTATATTTATATGTCTATTCATTTTATTAAGTAATTGATTATCATATATTTATATGCATATTTTATATAAACTTAAGTTTGGTGTGCATCACTACTGCGTACTCGAAATTTTTCTTTGAAAGTTCAATCAATCATTTTAGTTTATCAATGCAGGTTAAAAATGGGTTAACCCAGTATGAATCTGCTCAAAGCCAATCAATATAAAATTACATTTGTGGTAAAACCGACAAATTATTTTAAATACTTTTATCTTAACGCGTCTCAATTAATATGAATCTACGACTTTCTTTTTTTTATTTATTTCTGCTTTTTATTCTTTCCTGTAAAGAAAACAAATCACCGGTAACCAAGGGTAGCTGGCACTATACTAAATCGTTTCCACTTTCCAATGTAGACCCCGTAAGCATCACCGGTGATGATAGTCATCTGTTTGTATCCAGTGGATTAAAGACGGAGATATTCAAATTAAACTATGACGGTGGACTGGTGCAGCAAATTAAAAATATACGCAAACCAAAGTATCTCAACCTTTTAAGTACCGGAGTGGTGGTAGTTGCTGAAAGCGAAGCCCATGTAGCCAGCAGAGTAGAGGGTCAGGATTATATTACTACTATACCCACTAATGATTTTCTTGAAACTCCCTATGGTGTAACTATAGAATTCAACCGAATCGCTATATCTGATTTGGCAAAGGGCAAGGTCTATTATAATAATGGTGGAAAAGTCAGCACGATTACAGAAAATCTGTCTTCCCCTACTGATGTACAATTTAAAAATGGAAAACTATACATTGCAGATATAAAATCAAATCTGGTACAAGTATTTGATACCTTGGGTAGGTCCAAATCGACTATAGGCAAAAATGAAAATATAAAAATGATCGGTGGCTTGTATGTAAATAATGAAGAAATAGCGGTCACCGACTACAATGGAAATCGCTTGCTGGTATATGATCTAAAAGGTAAGCTCAAACAATCCTTCACAGAACAATTGCAACAGCCATCGGATGTTTTTATTAAAGGCCGTGAAATGTTTGTAGTAAACTACGGATCCAATGAAATAGCTGTGTACTCTAAATGGTAAAGCAAGTACGAAGTACGATGTACCATTTACGATGGAGAAGGTAATGAAATTTAGGTATCACTTCGTACATCGTACATCATGCATCTAACATAGTACATCGTACATCGTAATATCGTACATAGTACATCGTACATCATGCATCTAACATCGTACATCGTAATATCGTACATAGTACATCATACATCGTACATCGTACATCATACATCATACATCGTACATTGTACATCGTACACTGTACATCGTACATTGTAATCCCATTAGGGTTTTTCCAGATCTATTTTTTCTTTCTTAAATATAGCCATCACCCTATCGTTGTATTGTTGATTGAGTGATACCAGTTTATCTGATGATTTCTTAAGCTCAGTCTGTAAAAATTTTACACGTTCTATTTGTAAGTTGTTTGGACGGGCTTCCTGGCCGGTCACAGCGAGGTATACATCACTTATATCTTCACGCAGTCTTTTTTCATCAGCAAATACGGAAGTTTGTTTTAAGGGAACTAATGTACCACGAAGTTCCTCCAATTTATCACTGTATTCTTTTACTACCGTTTTATTTTTCGGATCTTTAAGTTTTGAGATAGGTGCCTGCAGCATTTTATTCTTTTTATCCACATCAGCAGTAAGATTGGCAAGGTTTTCATGCATGGCGAATAATTGGTATGCAGTTTCATATTGTAGCTTGCGATCTTCCATGATATAGGCTGGATCTTCATCGGCAACAAGGCTGAGTTTACTATCATATATTTGTTCACCTACTTTTATTTTTACCGTATAATCACCTGGTAATACAATGGGAGCAACCAGTCCGCTTTGATCAAATTTGGAACCTCCGGATGCTACCTGGGGTGGTGTAGCGCGCATATTCCAATAAACTACATTTAAACCCTTTCGTTTACTTCCCGGTATGGACTGGATTAGTTTGCCGGCCTGATCATAGATCATCACCCTTACCTCACCCACATTTAATCTATTCTTGAAATAGTATTTAATAGGTGCCTGTTGGGGCGGATTGGCGGCAGTCCATCCTTCACCTCCAGTACCGCCGAGTTGCAATTTACCCATAGTGAGTTTTACCGGATCGGGAGTAAATATATGTACTTCTTTTGACGCGATATCTGTAGTCATATTGCGCATTGCGGTGATATTATCTACTATAAGAATACCTCTGCCATGCGTAGCGACGATTAAATCGTGGGTGACAGGATGTATCTGTATATCCCTCACCATCACCCTCCAGGGTATATTGTTTTTCATGCGTATCCATTTAGCGCCCCCATCTAGAGTAGCGAAGAGGCCGTGCTCTGTGCCCAGGAATAATAGATTTTTATTTACCAGGTCTTCTTTGATTTTATGTGCATAGCCACTGAATTCATCACTCATGATGCGCGACCATGTCTTTCCTTTATCGGTAGATTTAATCAGATACGTATTCCTGTCGCCATACATATGGTTTTCAAGCGTGACATAGACCGTATTGATATCGTATTTACTAGGCTCTATACTGCTTACCCAGGTTTGTTTTGGTACACCGGATGCCGGATAGTTAGCGGATACATTTACCCATGATTTTCCCCCGTCATGGCTGTACTGAAGATTGCCATCATCTGTTCCCACCCATATCATCTGATCATCTATAGGAGATTCTGCAATAGAAAAAATGGTACAGTGGTTTTCTGCAGATGTATTGTCAGCAGTAAGTCCACCGGAATTTTCCTGTTGTTGTTTGTTTTTATCGTTGCTGGTGAGATCGGGAGAAATACGGCTCCAGGACTTTCCTTTATCTGTAGACTTATATAGATATTGGGCGCCGATATAGAGATTGCTTTTATTCCTGGCACCAATTTGTATAGGAGTGTTCCAGTTAAATCTCAGCTTTTCTTCGCCGGCAGCTTGTTGAGGTTTTATACTTACGGATACCCCTTCTTTGATATTTACTCTTCCAATCTCACCGCCCTGGTATTCTGCATAGGCATATTCCGGATTGATCGGATCAGGCTGTACCCAAAAGCCATCTCCGCCGTAGATAAATTTCCAATCGGCATTTTTAGTACCAAATGCGGTTTTACTTGGAGCATACCATGATCCATTATCCTGCAGACCTCCATATACATTATAGGGTTCCTGCATATCATAGGCTACATGATAAAATTGGGATACGGGTAAGGTGGCCAGCATCATCCAGGATGCCCCCCTGTCATTACTGATGTATACCCCACCGTCAGTGCCAAGATATAATTGATTAGTATAGTTTGGATTGATCCAAAGAGCATGCATATCGGGATGCAGACCAAATATGCCACCACTACCCCCGCTACCATCGGCAAATGAATATCCACCATCATCAGAATAACTGAAAGAATAAGCGGGTCTGTACACTCGTTTGGAATCTTTTGGATCTACTACCAAAGTGGAAAAATAAAATGGTCTGGATACGACATTGAATGTAACACTCTGCTCTTTCCATGTTTCTCCGGCATCATCTGATATATATAACCCGGTCTTTTCATCTTCTATAATGGCGATTAAATGATTTGGTTCACTGGGAGCCAGTGTCAGGGCAGTCCTGCCTATTGGTTTTGCCGGAATACCTTTGGTAAGTTCTTTCCAGGTCTTACCTCCATCGGTAGATTTATGAATGCCACTGCCTTGCCCACCTGAGCTAAATGAATAAGGAGTACGACGAAACTCCCAGGTAGTCGCGTAGACAATATTGGTGTTGGTTGGGTCTATGGCTATATCGGCAACACCGGTCCTGGCATTGATATACATTATTTTTTGAAAAGTATTACCTCCATCAATTGACTTATACAAGCCCCTGTGTTCACTATCTGACCATAGTGGGCCTGGTGCCGCTACATAGATTGTATTTGAATTGGAAGGATCAATAATGATTTTGCTGATATGTTCTGTCTCGTCAAGTCCGCCAATTCTTTTCCAGTTTTCTCCTCCATCAGTGGTTTTATATAAGCCTTCACCTACTGACACCGTATTGCGCATATTGCTTTCGCCCGTACCGACATATATTGTTTTAGGTGATTTTTGGTCTATGGCAAGGGCGCCTATAGATTGGCAATATTTATCAAATAAAGGAGAGAAAGTAGCACCTGCATTAGATGTTTTCCATACGCCTCCTCCTGCTGTACCTACATAGATTGTACGTGGTTCATTATTTACTCCTTCTATGGCTGTAATGCGACCACCGGTGACTGCCGGACCGAGATGGCGGGCATTCATAGTGCCAAATGTAGCAGAAGATATTTGTGCAATTACCTGCAGAGTATATATAGAAATGAAAAGTATAAGAAATGATTTTTTCATATTAATTTCAATTTGAATGGAATGAATTATTTTGCTTTTTTGATTTCAAATATTTTCTGATCGATGGGTACATTTATTTCGATGTTGTCAAAACTGAGATTGCCTATAGTATGAGGTATGATAATACCATTGGAGGTTGCCTTAAAATTGTAATAATCAGTGACATTGGTATATTCCTGACCGTTGCTTATGCCTTTGGTTTTAATACGTATAGGATAATAATTTTCCGGGTCTATAAAATAAAACAGAGTCTTTCCGGTATTGAGATTTACTTTTAATTGGATGGCGTCTACTCCATCTACATCTTCAGGTTCCAGCAATTCGACACTATGTCCTTTTTTTGCATAATCTACCAGTACTCCTTGCAAATCCAGGCCATCCCGGCCCTGTTTTATGTCTTCGGGTGTCATGCGTTCCGGTGCGGTCATACCCTGAAAAGCGCTAAATACAAATCCGGAATCCTGGTATAGTATCTGGTATTGCTGCAATCCATTAAAGGTAAGTTCGGATTTGCTTACTTTATCGTGAATCTGATAGGTGTTATAAGGGATTTTTTGGCCTTGGATCTCTAATGTGCCTAACAGTTTCATGGTTTGTATGGCTTTTAATTTATCGTAGCCACCCTGGGCCGCGATCACTTTGGCAATTATTTCATCTGCTGTCTTTTGGCTGTAGACAGAAATGGAAAAAAAGAATACAATAAATAAAATGACAGGTTTCATTATGATTTGATTTTGAGTTTTAAAATTCTTACAAAGATGCTTTAATTTCTCTTTTTGTAGACCAATGATTTGATCCTATAGATAAGCTTATTAATTTAAACTGCAAGTGTACAACGAAAATTGACTTAGAAAGGTCACCCTAAATGGGGGAGAAATTTTAATTTAGGGAATTCATAGGGCTTTAAATCCAGCTTTAAAAAAATTCCAGAATTGTTTTATACGTATTGGGAACCTTTTTTTTAAATAGGTGATTCAAAAGGATGAATGAACCTGAAAATATAAAATCCGGCTTGATTTCTACTAAACACCTTTACCAGTGTGAAACCTCATTTTCATCATCTTATTTAAGCGCGAGATGGTTGGCAAAATAGGTTTGCAGTCAAATGTATTGATTACTCTATTTTAGAACAGGCTATAGTATCATTACCACTCATAAAATTTAGTGCCACCACCATACCATTTTGATCTTTCAAGAATACTATTTTAATATTTAATAGCCTTAGTAAAAAGTGATCATTAGAAACAGGTGCCAGCGGGGAGCCATTTTTTTCATCTCCAAATCGCCAGTAAAGGGCATCCTCTTTTAGCTCAATGAAAAAATCCTTATATCCTGGAAAGGAGTATTTACCTGTAAACGGCTTTAGATTGGTAGTGCTTGTTTCAGTACGAATTTGTGGCAGGGTATACTTTTCTTTAAAATATATAGCTGCCAAATCTTTGCCTGATTGTTCATTAAAATTTGAACTGATATTTGATAAGGCAATAATGTACAATTCCTGGGATGGGTAAACAGCTATATAAGATGTATATCCGTTTAAAAAGCCTGATTGCTCAATAGAAGGTTTATCTTTAAAATATTCCCTTTTACCCCAACCAAATGGATATACCAAAGAACCTAAATCAAATAAAGTATTGGATTTAATTGCCTTTAGCCATTTTAATAAATCTTGAGAAGTCGAATAAAGCGAACCACTTCCTGTTTCTAAATTAATATCATACCATGGTGTTTCTGCAATACCTCTTGCTCCCGTACCCACATTGTGGCCGGTTACTTTTTGAGGTATTATTTTTCCAGTACCATCTACACCGGTATCAAACATCCCAAGTGGTATAAATATATTTTCATTGAGAAATTTTTCATAGGTTTTCCCGGATGCCTTTTCAATTATGGCAGCCAATAGTAAGTAACCTGAATTACTGTAGCTTGATCGGGACCCGGGCTTAAAAAGTAAGGGCTTGGACTTAATAGTTTGGATTATTTCATTTAATGTCAGCTTATCTAAAGCTAGTCGATCATATTCTATCTCCGGTATACCAGCCTGGTGTAACAATAAATGCATAACGGATATACTATCTGCCTGTATAAAATCAGGTATGTATTTACTAAGCATATCATTATAACCAATTAATCCTTTATTGCATAAGATTACGATGGCTGCTGAAGTAAACGTTTTGGAAACGGAAGCTATTCTGAATTTGTGATTCCACTTCATGGGTAAATCAAGACCAAAATGAGCTTTGCCAAAAGATTTGTTGAATATTATCTTATCTCCTTTGGCTACCAAAATATTACCACTAAAATCACCGTTAACCACATATCGTGTAATGTACTGCTCCATTTCTTTTTCGAAATTAGTAGTAGTTGTTTTTTGGCAAAGAGCGATACTGTTTAAAGATACAAAGATGATTGCCAGTATTCTTTTATACTTCATTTTATTCGTATACTTCATTATTCTTTCTTTCTTTTATCTGGTGTCACTTCAATTTACTTATTAACAAAGGCCAACGCTCATCTGTTCTTAAGTTATGAAAATCCTCATCAGTTTCAATATGGCTTTTATTGTTCTCTCCTAATTGAATAGCCACATCCAGTGCAATAAAAGCATGATCAATTTCATTGTTTAAAGCATAACAACAGGCCAGTAAATAATAATACCCTTTGTCCGGCAGCATATTTATTACTTTATGATAACACAAAATCGCGCTACTGTATTGCTTTTGTAAATAAAAGTGATGGGCCATGTCATACACTGCACTTCGTGGCATTTGATCGGCTGATAATGTGTTTTTCAGAAAATCAGATGCTTCTATTATTTTATTTTGAGTCAAAAGAAGCTTATGTTTCAATAATATGATGTTATGATCAAACGGGGTTAATTTTAATGCATAGTTTATTTTTTTCTGTGCCTCTTTCAATTGATTTGCAATTAATTTATTTTGGACGAATTGCTGCAGTACTCCGGCATCGGTAGGATGAAATTTTAACCAACTTTCAGGGTTTTCTGGTATTCCTTTATTCGTATTTACAGATACACTTTCATTGGCTAATTCCATCGGGTAAATTTTCAAATTAGAGAAAGCACCTCCTGATCTATCGGCTGTGTAGAATCCAATCTTTCCACCTTCCTGGGCTAATAGTGGAATTTTTAAACAACTGAGGTCGCTGTTATTTATAAACACAGCGGCATTTTCATGATCTACCATGATTTTTACATGAAACCAGCTGTTGGGATTGGGTATAGGGTTGATCGTACTTTCATACATACCGGGTTTATTTTTTCTTAGTTCTTGCCAGGTATTTCCCGGAAGAGAAATATATTGGACTCCCCGGCTTCTTCTTATTGGATCATCTGCCAAAAACTGAAATGGTCTGAAATAAATAGCCTCAAAAGTGGTATCATTCTTTCCATGAAATGCTATACCGGGAAAACTGTGCTGTAACAAGTCTTGGCCTTTTATATCTAATTCTATAACACCGGTTTTAAAATTAACATCATTGATCCACACTAAACCTTCATCTATATTTTCATCGAGTTCTATATAATCCTGGTGTTTACTTGAGATCAATGTGGCTTTTCTGTTCTTTACCGTAATCTTGTTTTCAAAATATAACTTTTTAAGATTAAATGATTTATGATTTTGAGCTGGAAGGGTGCACCAGGCTACAAGTGTAAAACAAATTGATATTGCGGTTTTAAAATAATTCATACTAGTAATTGATGATTTTACCTTTCTTTACTTCCTGTTTGATTTCTTATATGCTCAATAATGATGGCATCAATCCAATAATAGTCAAACCCCACTTTACCATTTGATTGATCTCTGTTACTGGCGAAAAACAAATATTTTCCATCGGGAGACACCCTGGGAAACCGTTCCATCGCTGGTGAATTGATAGTGGCTCCCATGTTTTTAGGTATGCCCCATTCTCCATTTTTATTTTTAAAACAAATATATAAGTCATGACTGCCACTGATACCTTCTGGCCTGGTTGATTCAAAAAGCAAGTAACTTTCATCGGGTGCAATATAGGGGCCATCTTCATAGCCGGAAGTATTGATACCGTATTGTAATAAAACAGGTTGAGTGTAGGAATTGGCTAAGCGTTCGGCCTTATAAATATTCAAATCCTTGCTGCCTGTAGCCATCGAAGAGAAATATATTGTTCCCCGGGTTGAGATCGAATGAGAAAATTCCCTGCATTTAGAAACAGTAGTATCGAATGGAAAAGGATTACCCCAACCATTGGGAGTCTGATTCACCTGCCATATCCTATTGCCATCACCCACAGGGTAGTTAACCGGAGCATTTCTTCGGGAACTAAAGTAAAGTGTACCATTGGGAGCAAAGGCAGGACAGTAATGGTCTGCAGTCTGGTCAACAAATGAAGGGCTTGTTGGTTTTGTCCATGAGCCATCAATGTATTTCATTTCAAATATACGGCCACGGAATTGGTCATCCATAACTGCCCAGAGCACCCTGGTTCCATCAGGAGAAAAAGTCAAAGGACTGTGTTCATTTGAGTTAGTGCTGATGATATCGGGTGCAAAAAGTTTTGCTTCCAATCCTGGTGGGCTTCCATTTAAATAATTTATTTTTATTGGATTACAAAATGGCATACATAAAAAGACAAGTACTATTTCTGTTTTCATGGTCATCATTTAATTACCGCTCTCATTTTATTTCCTGTTGTAGATTTTGACAGGATATTTTTATTAGGAGTGTTTACATAAGTTACTTCTTTTGATCCATCACTTAAGTAGGTTAATTTTTTCTTTATTGCCTCCATGTCAGCGACCAGATAACGGAAAGAAATGGTATAGCCGTGAGGTTTAATGCCTTGCATCTTAGAATATTCAGGATATTTTGGAAGGGGCAGTACAGATTCGTTGTTAAACTGATCAATAGTCATTTAGTATTTTACATTGGATGAGCTAGAATAAAATGGTAAAACTAAAGATTGTCAAAAAACAAAATCTCACCCAGTTTGGGTGAATCTTATTTTAACCTGGACCCCTATCTGCATTATTTATATAAATTAGTATTTGTTACCAAAAGACCAAAGTAAGAGAAAAGAAAATGAAATAACTTTGTTAGCTATGCCAGAAAAAAAATCAAAACTCGTAGAAATCAAAACCAAACCAACTTCATTGAGTGCACTGGATTTTATTCATGCAATTCAGGATGAGAAAAAGCGGAAAGACAGCCTGGTGTTAATGGAAATAATGAAAAAAGCAACCGGAGAAGAACCTGTGCTGTGGAGTAATTCGATTATAGGTTTTGGGCATAAAAGATATAAAAGCCCTGCCACCGGCCGTGAAGTGGATTGGCTGAGAATAGGATTTTCTCCCCGCAAAGCAAATCTATCCTTACACCTGAGTATAAATTTAAAGGAACAATCATCCACACTTGAAAAACTGGGCAAACATAAGACCGGGGTAGGTTGTCTCTACATCAATAAATTGGACGATATTGATCTAAAAATACTAAAGGGAATAATTTCTGATTCCCTGAAGGAAAACAGATCCTGAGGTCACTTATGACCGGCAGCTGCTTCTATATGAAATAATAAAACATTGGCGATCTCATACGCTTTATCCAACGGGATATACGGTATCGACTGCCGGTGAGATGAAAAATAAAATTCTAAAGTAGCCAATCTATTTTTTCTCTGGTATGGGCTTTGGCTGATCCGTATGGATTGAATATGAAGGATGGGGGCCAACGTAAAATGATTGCCTATTTTCCCCTCTTTTATAAAAAGAAATCCGGAAGAATATTTGAATGCGTATTTTCTATAATAAAGATAGGTGAGTATAAGCCAGTACATGCTCAGAGCAGTAATAAATAGTATAGAAAATATAGACTTGAAGATCACAGCCGGAATCAATATAAATGCGGTGGCCAGGTATATGATGTTTCTGTTTCTTATCATATAATGAGGATCTAACCGGTTAAAACCGAGGGTATCCATATTATTCTGAGGATACAAGTTTTCCGTAATCTGTTCAATATGAATTCGGTTCGCTCCGGGCACACGAATCAGTTCTTTTGATTTAAGATCCATCGATTTGGTTTGCAGAAAATACAAATCATAAATTTTAATCAGTCTTTTTATCGGGTCGTCAGACCAGGAAATGGCCTGAATTTTATTATCGGCTGCAGTAAAAGTGTATTCTTTCAACAATCCCCTCCGGATCATAAACCCATTTTTGATCCTGTTTAAAGTAAATCCATAAAATCGTATCGTCATCCTGACTAAAGAAATGAGCAGTATCAGTACCAGTATGGCTAATACCAGGGAAGTCACAGATATAAAATTCCAGTCAAAAAATAATATTTTTTTAAAATACCCTTCCGTTTTCACTCCCAGATCAGCAGCGAACTGATAAAATCCAAATACCAATACAATTACCCACCCCAGGGATTGCAGATGATTGTGAAACAATCCTGCCTTTAACAAATCGTGGAAACCCAGTTTGAGTATTATACGATTTGATGGTTCGATTCTGATTGCCGGATTAGTTTCATCAAAATCTGAATCAGCGGCATAGCCAACTTTGTTTTTTTTCTTTTCTAAAATGATATTTTTAACTGACTCGGCATCGGTTACCGATAAGGCATCTATTTTAAATTCCTTTTCCCCGCTGCCAGCCGTATCTATGATCAGGCGTGTCACATTAAACAGTTTGTGTATCAGGTTTTGTTCATTATGTATAGCTTGTATTTTGTCAAAAGGAATAGTAGTTTTTTCTATCCCGATCAGCCCGGTTTGATACCTAAGCTCTGAATCAGATAAATAAAAAAAAGTTTTGAAATAATTTATTATGGAGTAGATGGTTGATATTAAAGTGGCTACGATGGAAGTATATAAAAAAGCTTTGTCCCACCGGTCACCGGATCGGTTAAACCAAAGTAATAGAAAAACCGGCCAGGCTTGTCTGATAATGGAACTCATTGCTTTGAAAATAAATAGTACTATAGCCACCGGTGATTGCCTTTGTGGCTGCTCAAAAGCATTGAACTGATCCGAAATCTTAGGCATTGATAAATTATATATTTGCTTTGCCCAATATGAATTCTTTTATATCTATGGCTTTTTCGAGTGTAATGCCTTCCACCTTGAGCACCGATTCTTCTCCGGCTGTATAAATTATTATTTCCGCCAGCTCAAACAGACGATCAATAGGTCCCTGGTTAAGTACTACATGCTGTATCCTGGCGAAGGGTATGATATGACAGGACCTCCATAACCAACCGTCCCGGACTATGATGTCTTTTTCTCTTAGAGCAAATCCTTTTAACTTGAATTCCTTCCATCCGGCATAAGCTAAAAATAAAAAAAAGGCCAGAATTCCAATCAGTATAAGAATGAAATAATTGCCTATCTCCCTGAATACAAATACAGAAATAAAAAAAGACAGCAGGATAATAAATAAAAAAATCCCCAGGCTGATAAAATCAGCATACAGCAGTTCTTTTTTAAGCGGTTCCAGCTTTATTTCTTCTGCTTTAGCTATTCCATGCGCGGGCACCTGGATATTCTGAAACACTACACATAGGTCATCATTGGACATATATCAAAAATAGCATCTAATTAATGAAACCGGAAATCATTTCTTTTATAGATAAGACCTATTAAAATCGGAATTTTATTTATGGTTCATTGCAATAATGAGTACTTTTCACTAGTTTCCAAAATTTGAAAGTATTTT
>CAYNIG010000087.1:0-16305 GCA_964396995.1 uncultured Saprospiraceae bacterium
AACATTATTTATACAATGGTGATAAAAAATATCTCTCGTCGGTATACCCTGCTATCAAAGGTGCTGCTTTGTTTTTCACCGATTTTCTAATAGAGCATCCCCACTATAAATGGTTGGTGGTGAATCCAAGTACTTCTCCCGAAAATGCACCCGGGGCACATGGGGGTTCGTCTTTGGATGCAGGAGTAACTATGGACAATCAAATAGTATTTGATATATTCACCACAACTATTCAGGCTGCTAAAGCTTTAAATCTGGATTTGGATTTTGCAGATACAATATTAAAATTGCGAAACAAACTGCCGCCCATGCAAATTGGAAAACACAATCAATTGCAGGAATGGTTGGATGATGTAGACGACCCCGAAGATCATCATAGACATATCTCCCATTTATACGGTTTATTCCCATCCAATCAAATCTCAGCTTACCGAACTCCCCTGCTTTTTGCAGCGGCCAAAAATTCACTTATACAGCGAGGTGATGTATCTACGGGATGGAGTATGGGATGGAAGGTAAACTGGTGGGCAAAACTTCAAGATGGAAATCATGCTTACAAACTGATACAAAATCAGCTTACACCATTGGGAGTAAATGCCGAAGGCGGCGGCACCTATAATAATCTTTTTGATGCTCATCCCCCGTTTCAGATAGATGGCAATTTTGGATGTACTGCCGGCATCACTGAAATGCTGCTTCAGTCTGCTGATGGCGAGGTGCATTTGCTTCCGGCATTACCTGATGTATGGAGCAACGGCTCCGTAAAAGGAATCAGAGCAAGAGGGGGTTTCGAAATAACCGATATGCAATGGAAAAACTCCGAACTTATAAAATTAACTATAAAATCAAATCTCGGTGGTAACCTCAGGCTAAGATTACCGAATGCAATGAAAAGCATAAATGGAACCAATTTAAAAAATACATTTACTAAAAATTCCAATCCTTTTTTTTATGTGGAGGATACCCCTCAACCTATTATCTCAAACCTATCCAGTATAAAAGCGATTGACTTAAAGACTACTCATTTATATGATATACCCACCCAAAAAGCTCAGGTACTTACTTTGATTCCAAAAAAATTAAAACCCAGTCTCAAAAGATGAAAAAATTTTTACTCACCTTCCTGCCAGCTATATCCCTATTTGTATTCACTTATGCTCAGGATCCCAATTTTCACATTTACCTATGCTTTGGTCAGTCCAATATGGAAGGCTCTGGTAAAATCGAACCCCAGGATACCGTGACCTACAGCAGATTAAAACTGCTTTCTGCTATGGATTGTCCCGAGTTAGGTCGTACCATGGGTACTTGGTATGATGCAAAACCACCGTTGTGCAGGTGCAATACCCGATTGTCACCTGCTGATTATTTCGGTCGCACCATGATAGAATACTTGCCTGAAAATATTAGTATAGGATTAATTCACGTAGCTGTCGCCGGAAGTAAAATAGAGATCTTTGATAAAGTACATTATAAATCCTATCTGGATACTTCCGCTGCTGCCAAACCATGGATGATAAAAATGGCAGATGCTTATGGTGGTAATCCCTATCAAAGATTGGTAGATATGGCGCGTATAGCTCAACAGAAAGGAGTAATCAAAGGTATATTATTGCATCAGGGTGAATCCAATACCGGGGATAAGGCATGGCCGGATAAGGTTAAAAAAATATATGACGATTTATTAAGTGATTTGAAATTAGCTCCTAACTCCATACCCTTATTGGCCGGTGAATTGGTGCATGCTGATCAGGAAGGTAAATGTGCCGGTATGAATGAGATCATCGCCACCTTACCACATACAATACCGCGTGCCTATGTGATACCCTCATTTGGACTGGAAGCGATGCCCGACAAGCTTCATTTTACTTCTGCCTCGATCAGAAAATTGGGTAAGCGGTATGCAAACAGGATGCTGTATACCATGGGCATAGATATTGATGCGTGGCCTGCAAATACGGTGGCTGCTGAAACAAATGCCCCGGGACTGGTATACCCTAGAGTAAATAATCTGGGTGTAGCCTATTTTAAATTGGATGCACCGGGCGCAAGGAACGTACAACTTGATTTAGCCAAAAAATACAATATGATCAAAAATGAAGCCGGTCTCTGGACTATACAGACCGATCCGTTACAACCGGGATTTCACTATTATTATCTGCTCATTGATGGATTTCGTTTTTCTGATCCCAATAGTGAATCATTCTTTGGAATAGGTAAAATGATGAGTGGCATCGAAATACCTGCACCGGATCAGGAATTTTATACCCCGCACAAGGTACCACATGGCCAGGTGAGAGAAAACTATTATTACTCCAATACACTCCAGAGGCATGATCGGTTCTATGTATACACACCTCCTTCCTACGATAAAAATGTAAAAGTAAAATTTCCGGTACTCTATCTGCAACACGGAATGGGCGAAGACGAGCGCGGATGGATATCTCAGGGCAAACTGAGTATCATCATGGACAATCTTATATCAGAAGGTAAAGCAAAGCCAATGATAATAGTAGTATCGGATGGCGGTACAGGTAACATGTTCAGACCCAAACCCGGAGAAGAGGTAAATGAAGCACGCAAAAAATTTGGTGCCATGTTTACACCTGTTTTGCTGAATGAAATCATTCCGCATGTAGAAAAAAACTTCAGGGTAAAAACAGACCGGTTGAGTCGAGCTATGGCAGGACTATCCTGGGGTGGTGTTCAGTCGTTTCAAACCGTATTACCCAACCTGGATAAGTTTGCTTATTTAGGAGGATTTAGTGGCGCCGGTATGTTTAATCCCCAGACTGAACTAAAAACAGTCTACAATGGAGTTTTTGCAAATGCGGTTGATTTTAATAAAAAAGTGAAAGTACTTTTCCTGGGAATTGGTTCTGCTGAAGGTCAGCGAACCAAAGGATTAAGTGATGCTTTATCCAATGCAGGAATTAAAAATGTGTATTATGAATCACCGGAAACAGCACACGAATGGCTTACCTGGAGAAGATGTCTTTATCAGTTTGCTCCTATGTTGTTTAAATAGAAGGTATTGGCAATGATTGGATATGGTAAAGATTTTTCATTATCTTTTATTCAGTACAATTTCTATTATCCTATCCCTGGAGATTGCCGCGATCCCCTATGATCCTGCCCAATAAAATTCAATTTTCGTAGATCAGAAGTAAGAATCCTCCGGATTGACGAAGAAATTGAAAATCAATTTCTTGTCAGGGTTATCTCTGAGGGAGCCTGATAGGCTTGCCGCTCGTCAGTGTCGTCAGACCTGACATTGAGTATGAATGAATTCCTTCCATTGGACAACTTTCAAAATTCATTCATACTGAATCGTGAGATGGTTCAAAAGCCCTCTGGTATTTTTTATTTGTACCCGGGGGCTTTTTTAATATTATTTCTTTAGACTGATTTTATTATAGTATGCCCATAGTTGCAACAGATCTTTTTCGTTTGATTTTATTTTGTGTCGGTCAGCCATGGAGAGCAGTTCTTTTTTATGATCAGGGAAGTTTTCTATCATTTTCTTTACATTATGTATAGGCTGGGCAGCCTGACCTGAGACCCTGAAAAAGAAAATATCTGCCGCAGGTACATAGGCAGGTGGTGTCGAAGTTCCTTGCAGGGCTTTGGCAGGTATTCTTTCCTGGAAACGAATTACTTTTTTCTTTAGTAATTTCACACTATTGCTATCCAATTCAAAAAAATAACCGAGTTTTATTTTACCGTGATCATTGTATGGCTCCACTGAAAACACCTGATCATTTAATCTAATTTTGCGGATTTCTATTTTAGGGTCAAGAATAAAAGTGCTGCCATTGTCTAAAAACTCCATGTAATCCTCATGCACATTATAACGCATAGGCACACCTTTATATAAAGTTTGAATCGTATTGACTATGGAAGCTGAAAAGGAATCTACATAATAAGGGCTGCCTTTTATATCAGCATCAGTCACTCTACCCACCATATCCTGTTGTTTTATCAGTAAATGATCTCTCAGGTTATTTCCGTAAAAAGAAAGATTCCTGCTTTGGCCATAGGAAATAAAGTGAAGGATATAAAGGGACGACAAAAGAACAAACCTGAATTTCATGCAATCAAAAATACATGCTTAAATATTGAATCAATGCATTTTTTATTCCTACTTTATTTCAAATACTACCTGATCATAAGGTATTCTTTTTCTTTCGTAATACAAGCCTTCAGGCAAGCCTTTGCCACAGGCTATGATCATACTTATTTCACAGGTGTGGGGAAGAGCCAGGTGTTTTTTAATCTTGATTTCATCTATTCCTTCCATAGGGCAGGTATCATAGCCCAGATCGGTCATACTCAGCATAAAATACCCGGCAGCTATGCCTATGGATTTATGCGATACCACCCTGGTATCATTTGCAGTAACCCAGTTGATGAGGTATTTCCCTCGGATATGATTATAAAATAAATAGGACCATCGTATTATATTGTAAAGATTTGCCCATCCTTTTTTGTATAAAAATGGAATGGATTGGGAATAGTATCGTATTCCTTTCTGATGTTTTTTTTCATCGCCTGATCCTTGAGATTGTTCATACTTTATATTATCGAGATGCCATTGTATTCTTTTTTTCCAGAGATCTTTACGCGAAACAAATACTACTAACTCCGAAGCAGTGCGGGCTGCGTTTTGATTCAGACACAGTGGCACCAGTTCTTTTATTTTGTTTTTATCCCGTATTCTATAAAACTCCCAGGTCTGAAGATTGGAACTATTAGGCGCCAGCATAGTCAATTCAAGTGATTTGGTCACTGCTGAATGATCAAAATCATGATTTGTATCAAATTTACGGATGGTTCTTCGTTTGTTAATTATTTCAGCTAATGTCATGAAGTAAATGTATCAAAATTCATTTCATTATAGAGGATATAATGAAGTGGTTAGACTTAAAATGGGTACATTTGTGGTATTATTTATTTATCACTAAATTTTATTTATTAATTATTTTATCATGCCAAATTCACAAGATATTAACGTGTTGACTATTTGTGCTGAAATGCTGGATGCATTGGATAATACTGATGCCGTTCGCATTATTCAGTACTTAAATAGCCGATATGCTGATGCGACCACCACTAAAAAGAAAAGAGGCAGACCCAGCACAAAAAAACCCATTTCATTAAGCTCCGTTAAAAAACGAGGCAGAGGAAGACCTAAAAAAAATCAAGAACCAGAATCGGCGACATCAACTAAAAGAGGACGAGGCAGGCCTCCCAAAAAAATCCTGGATATTATCCCCGTTGTTAAAAAGAAAGGCAAAAGGGGAAGACCAAGAAAAAATGCAAATCTGATCATTCCTGTTACGGCAAAGAAAAGAGGAAGGCCGGCAAAAAAGAAAAGAGGCAGGCCTGCTAAAACAGCTTAAATAGTACCTAAAAATTTCTATTCTTTATTCTTTTATACTGTGTCTGTTGAATTCGTAAAAATGAGAAAGGTGAAGAAGGATAAAGCTTACCAAGATAATTACCTTTATTCAGGGCAAGGTTATCCCGGTATTTCAATACCTTATTATTTTTTATTAAATTCACCTTACTATATAAATATTCACCCGTTGCATGATAAATGAATTGAGTAAACAGTTGGCACGTGAAGCTATGGAGCAAGAGGTACTTTCTCCGCAAGAAAAATTATTGGATGTTTACGGCCGCGATAATAAAATGTTTCTCGGTATACCAAAGGAAGAGCGTATGCAGGAAAATCGCGTAGCTCTTACTCCCAATGCAGTAGGCATGTTGACCGCTCAGGGCCACAGAGTAATGATTGAAAAAAGCGCGGGTAAAAGATCTTTTTATCAGGACAATGAATACGCTGAAGCCGGAGCGGAAATAGTACATTCAAAAGAAGAAATTTTTAAAGCCAATATTATACTCAAGGTAGTTCCTCCCACTACTGATGAAATAGATCTCATGCCCGGCGGTCAGGTCATCATTTCACCATTACATATGCCATTGGTCTCGGAAGAATACCTGAATGCATTGCGCAATAAACGCATCACAGCAATTGCCATGGAATACCTTAAAGACCGCAACGATAGCTTTCCCATTGTAAGAGCATTAAGCGAAATCGCAGGACTCAGCGCTGTACTTACAGCTGCCGAATTATTATCAGTTACCAGCCAGGGCCGGGGTGTTTTACTGGGGGGCATTGCCGGTATACCACCTGCCAAAGTAATGATACTCGGTGCCGGAGTGGTAGGCGAGTTTGCCACGAAAGCTGCATTGGGCCTGGGGGCATCGGTGCGCGTATTTGATAATAATATATATAAACTGATGAGATTGCAAAACAGCATTGGCATTCCATTGCATACCTCTGTGTTGAATCCCAAATATCTCGAATACCAAATCAAAAGTGCAGATGTAGTCATCGGTGCTATCCATTCCAAAACCGGCCGTGCACCTATGGTCGTATCTGAAGATATGGTGATGAAAATGAAACAAGGCTCTGTGATCATAGACATCAGTATTGATCAGGGCGGGTGTTTTGAAACTTCAGAAGTAACCACCCACGACCATCCTACTTTTGTAAAACATGGCGTGATACATTATTGTGTACCCAATATAGCTTCCAAAGTCCCGCGCACTTCCTCTTCAGCTATCAGCAATATCATAGCTCCTTTATTATCGGCTTCTTCCGAGATGCAAAGCATTGATGAAATGCTCTACGCCAATCCGGGACTCAGACATGGAGTATATACTTATAATGGACACCTTACCAATGAATACCTGAGTAAACGGTTTGGAATTAAGTACACAGATATAAATCTGCTGCTTACATCAGATAATTGATTTCCAGCCAAGGATAATGAATACACAAAGAAAAAGGAATCCGTAGGGCAAGCCTTATAGTGGATTTATTTTTTCATTTCTTTCATCACTTTTTCATACAATACAGGGACCTTTATCTTTGGATCCCCCGCTCCCAGTGTTTCTATAGGTAAGTATCCGGAATAACTGGACTTCCTGATGATGTTAAACAATAAAGGCATATCGGTTTCCACCTCTTTACCATCGACATACGAGAGTTCCTTTATTTGCCAGTTGACTGCATAATCAATGGTCTTCTCAATAGCATGATATGGATTTTCTTTTCTGTAACTACCGGTGTCCAGTATTAATCCAAACCATGGACTTGGAATAGCATTCATAAAATCAAGTACATGATCTGATGTAAGTATAAAGTCGTTGTGATTTTGCAGGCCTATAATCACTCCTCTGCTCTGGGCAGCAGTCACACAATGGTATATATCTTCGAGCATCCATTCTCTGATCTGCTCCCGTGTATAACCATCCTGTTTTTCCGCACCTGCAAATATCCTGAGCACAGGAGCTCCTAAATCGGCAGCAACATTGATCCAGGCCAATACCCGTTCCTTTTCTTTTTCACGCATGGCTTTGTCCGGGATAGAAAAATCATTTCGTACTCCTGTTCCACTGATTTCTATACCCAGGGCATGAGCGGTCCTTTTAATTCTATATAAATAATCCGGGGCAGGTACTTCCGGATAGCCATCAAAATAATAACCGGTAATGTCTACCGCATCAAACCCCAGGTCGGCGCACCACCGGAGCAGGTCAAAAATATCCATTGTCCTGGCCATGAGCGGAGCGTTAAAGGAATAGGCATTCAGGCTGGATTTTAAACGTTGTGTACCCAAAAGGGCATCCTCTTCTACATTATGCAATCGATTGCTCATTCCACTGATAAACGGCAATGCCAGAATGTTTTTTAAAGTCGATCGTCTATTCATCTTATTTTGACTATGAGTACACCGCCTTGTGCACTTTCTCCAGAAAATTTTCAAGTATTTGATTAAACTGGCCGGGGTGTTCCATCATAGGAGCATGACCGCATTTTTCCAGGAGTACTAATTCAGAATTGGGTATCAATTCGTGAAAGCGCTCACCTACAAATGCAGGAGTAATACCATCTTCTTTTCCCCACACCAATAAAGTAGGAGCAGTAATAGTATGCACTTTATCTTCTACATTATTGCGCATGGCACTTTTTGCTGTCAATACTATTCTGAGGCCACGCATACGGTCATTTACGATATTAAATACCTCATCTACCAATTCTTTAGTAGCATTGGCCGGATCATAGAAGGTGAGTTCCGTCTTGGTTTTTATATAATCATAATCTCCGCGTTTAGGAAAGGTAGTACCCATGGCAGATTCAAACAAACCTGAACTGCCGGTGAGGGTAAGAGACCTCACTTCATCAGCATATTTAAGAGTGTACAGAATAGCCAGGTGGCCACCAAGAGAATTGCCCAATACATCAAGTGAATAAAATTCTTTGTGGTCTACAAAGTTTTTAATGTGTTTTACCAGGCCTTCAAGTGAAACTTCAGTGATAGGCAATTCAAAAATGGGTAGGATAGGCACCACCACATTTACTCTCTGATCAAAATGATGCAGAATACCCTGAAAATTACTCAATGCCCCAAACAATCCATGCAGTAGTAATAGGACAGGCTTGCCGGGATTAGTCTCTATGTACTTAAATCCATGCTCTTCGATGACTTCATAATCCATGATCCTGCTTTCCACTGTACTATTTCGATATTTACTACGAAGATAGAGAAAATATCAGTCTCAAAAAACTTCCTTATTTTGACAGGATTTACAATTAAAAACAATGAAAATAGCAATCCGATTTAGACTGGTATGGTCATGCGTATATATGCCATTATTTCTGTTTTCTCAAACCAATCAATTCTATACTGCTCCTTATCATGCTGATGACAAAAGGCTGGAAAGAGTGCTTTCCATGTCAGGTATCATTGATGATCAATTTAAAAGTTATGCGCTGGAAAAAAACTATCCGTCACTGGTTTACGGAATACTGCTTGACGGCAAACTGATTTTACACGGGCAGAGTGGAAACATACAAGAAGGTATTGCTGCCGGCAAAACATCTATGTACAGAATAGCTTCTATGAGTAAGAGTGTTACTGCGGTTAGCATTCTGCAGCTCCGGGATGCCGGCAAGTTGAGACTGGACGATCCTGCCCATCTTTATATACCGGCCTTAAAATCCAATACCTTACTTACAAAAGATGCACCGGCTATTACGATAAGGCATTTATTAAATCATGCAGCCGGCTTTCCTGAAGACAATCCCTGGGGTGATCGACAGCTTGCAGATTCTAAAGATGAATTGATGAGCCTGATTCAGGGAGGTACCTATTTTTCCAATGTGCCCGGTATTGCATTTGAATACAGCAACCTCGGATTTGCATTATTGGGTCAGATAGTCGAAAAAGTGTCGGGAAAATCACTTGAAGCCTATACCAAGGAGAAAATATTTATACCCCTTGGAATGAATAATACCGAATGGGAATATACCAAAGTACCTGCCGCCAAACTCGCCTCTGGCTACCGATACGAAGACAATAAGTATAAAAAAGAAGAACTATTGCATCATGGAACCTATGGTGCTATGGGTGGACTTATCACTTCAATCGAAGATTTTTCGAGGTATGTTGCCCTTCATATGTCTGCCTGGCCGCCAAGATCAGATGCTGAAAACAAAGTGCTTAAAAGATCAAGCTTACGAGAAATGCATATGCCCGCTAACTTCAGTGGCATGAGCCCGAATTACAAATATCCATCAGGAAGATCATGTGGGATAGTATCTGCTTATAATTACGGATTGGGCTGGATGAGAGATTGTGAGGGTAGGGTATATATAGGTCATAGTGGTGGATTACCCGGATTTGGATCTCAGTGGAGGATTTTACCGGAATATGGCTTGGGAGTGATTTCGTTTGCAAATCTTACCTATGCCGGTACAGGAGGTATTAATTTAAAAGTATTGGATACCATCATTCAAGCTGCGAAGCTAAAGCCGTATGAAATACCGGTTTCCAAAATACTCAATCAACGGAAAAACGAACTTATCAAACTGTTTCCCGATTGGAAAGAAACTACAGTTGCAACCTATGCGGCCGGAAAATCAAAAATATTTGCCGAAAATTTTTTTCCTGACAGATCAGTGGAAGCATGGAGAAAATACAGTATTGGATTATTTGATCGGATCGGATCGGTTAATAACATAAAGGAATTAAAACCTGAAAATCAATTAAGAGGCAGTTTTGAAATAGTAGGTGAAAAGGGAAAGATTGAAGTATTTTTTACACTTACACCGGAAAATCCCGCTTTAATACAAGAATTACAAATGAGAGTATTGGAATAACAGAATATCGTTTTGCACCAAATTTTAAATACAGGCTTAAAATGATAAGAATATGAATGATAAGAATACATTTTATTATCTTTTGTATTCTGTGGGAATATGGTTTTAGTCAGCATCCGGATTATTACAGAGCCAATCTGGGATCCATCAACGGTACGGTTAGGTTATCTGCTGCAATGGAAGTATCGAAGTCCATGCCGAACTAAATATTGGAACTAGGTTTGTGATCAGGTTACTATTGGAATAAATCAGCTATCTTTTTCAGTTCCCTTAACTTAGCCACATCATCCCAATCTTTAAATCGTGTAGTACGTGACTTAACTTCTATCAAAAAAGTAGTATAGGGTATAAATTTCATTTCTATTTCATTATTGATAAGACATGATTCAGCATTATTTTCAACCTGGTCAAAAGAAAGATCGGTATGCACGATGGTCAACACATCAATAGTATATGGAGGATATCCCAACGAACGTTTAAAATGAGTAGTAAATCTTGTAGTGCTATATCGGATACTTCCTCGTTTGTAAAGCCCATGCAAAGCAAAGTTTTAATGAAAGCTTTTTGATTTTTTTCTGTACGAGCTATCCAGATCATTGGTGGCTCTGTGATATTCATACTAATTTACCGCTTACCCACCTATGCACAAATATCTCAATTTAGTTGCGGCAGCACATTTTAAAAACAATAAGAATTCAGCATTGGCCAGATCCATATTCCTTTTTTATTCCCTCTATTATTTTTATTCTCCGTTTCATAGGTTGATCAGACACGGGCCCAAGCTTTCTTTGAAGTTCGGCCAATGCCCTGAGCCTTTCTATTTTCGATAAAATATAATAATGCCTTAAATAAAACATTTCCTATTCTTCGAACGTATTGAAAATGATTATTTTCTTTGGCATATACCTATCAAAACTAATCGAAAATTTTATATTTTTATTTAATCCGTTTAATCAAATAAGCTGTACTATTATAACACATTAATCCACTCCATTCTTCGTTATAAAAATATAAATAAATGACCCAGTATACCCGAAAGCAGGAAATAGTAAATGGCCTTACTGCAGGGCCGGGCATTCTATTTGGTGTAAGCGGTATTCCGGTACTGATCGGCCTGGCAATTGCTCACAATAATATCCCCGGTATTATTGGCTCCGGTATTTATGGGTTTTGTTTTTTATTCCTGTTTACCAGCTCTACGGTGTACCATTTTGTTCAGGAACCCGGACTTAAAAAACTATTCAGGATCATAGATCATATCAGTATATATTTTATGATTGCCGGTACCTATACCCCTTTTCTACTGGTATATATGAACAATAGTTTTGGAATAAGCCTGTTGACCATCCTATGGGTACTGACTGCGATGGGTATACTATTCAAAATTTATCTTACGGGTAAGTATGAATTTATCTCCACTCTCATGTACTTATTTATGGGATGGATTATAGTGGCAGGCGGAAAAAGGTTTTTACGCGATTTACCACCCGCTGTATTGGCATTAATTGTCACAGGAGGCATTTTGTATACTGCCGGTGTACTATTTTATGTAAGAGACAGACATTCTTATTCCCATGCTGTATGGCATGTATTTGTACTGGCTGCAGCAATATTTCATTTTGTAGCTATAATGATGTCTATGTAAATGCCCAATAGATTGTGAATTACTACCAAGACAATTATAAGCCTTTCTATTCGCCAGGTTTATATACCAGTTTATGAAATTTGAAATTAATACCCATTTGAAAATAGAAAGGTAAAAATGGAGCAGTTTTTAAATCCTGAGTTATCAATTTACCTGCTTTTGCATATAGGTCAATATGGCCAACTCCAAGTCCCGATTGCAAACCATAATAAAAATTACCACCGGTAGAAGGTTCATACCATCCATTTATGGCTTCCGGAAAATATTCACGATATTGATCGGTATGTTTAAAATGAGTCACGATGGCTTTATCGAATCCAAATTCAGAAGCCACGAACCAATGTTTTCTGTAATACCCGAATGTACCTGCAAAATCGGATCCAAAATCAACTAACCGGGCAAACGAGTTTTCATACCTGCGAAATACACTTTGAAGTCTTACATTGAATAGAAAATGGGAAACTCTTACCAAATTAGCTTGTCCTCCAATTTTAATTTTATAATCATCTAATACATTTTCACCTGAGGCTGAAGACAGTTCCAGGTTAAGCAATATGGGCAAGGTTGTTTTTAGTTTATAACCATATCCTATACCATACGATACACTATAGTCAAGTCCGGCATTAAAGTTTAGAATATGATCCTCTGTACCGGACCAATTTACAGTTTGGGCAAAATCAGATGGTATGCTGATGATAGTAGCTAATAGTAGGAAAACAATATTTTTCATGAGGAGATTATTTTAATGAGTTTAAATAAGATAAAGCGCTGGGATAAAAATGTTGAAATCCTGTAGAAAAAGTAAGCATGTCGTGGCCTGCACCATCTACTCTTAAAAGCTCTACCTGAGGATAGGCTGCACTTACTTTTTTTGCATGCTCTGGTCCGTAGGCTTTATTTCTTTCACTATAAACAAACAGGATTTTTGTCTGATATTTAGAAAGGTTGGAAATAAAATCTATACCATATTTATCTGCCAGATCAAACATAGCTTTATTCACTACAGCCCCTGGCCTCCAAAAAGGAACAGGCCCTTCATTGCCCAATGGGCTATCTGATTTCTCTTCCGCGCTGGCAAGCAATACATATTTATAATCCAGGATCGCATGTTGGTTTTCCTTGCCGGAAATGAATTGATCCTGATATACTACATCATTTAATGCTTCGCCGGTAAGTTTGTATTCACGTGATCGGGATACATAGTCTTTAATGTCAGCCCATGTCAATCCACCAGGTTCTGCAATAATAGCACCGGTAATCTGGGTAGGATATGAATTGATGTAGGCAGTGGCCAGGATACCGCCCCAGGAATGTCCCAGTAAGAATACTTTTTGATCAGCCGATGTCTTGTAATGTGCTATCACTTCGCGTAAATCATCTCTCATGACATCAAGATAATAGGATGATTTAGCATGCCGCTTTGAAAGACCTGATCCCCTTTGGTCATAAAAAATTACATAATATCCATTTTCGGCAAAAGATTTACATTTCAGGAGGTACCTGTAATCAGCTCCCGGGCCGCCATGCAATACTACTATCATCGGATGTAAAGGATTACCTGCCGTTTCTGCATGCAATTCGGTTCCATTAATCAAAATCGAAGGTAAAGCGTTGTTTTCATCCACCGTTTTGGGTACTAAAAAACCGGATTGATCTATAAAGCGTTCTTTAGTGCAATTGGTTGTGATTATACTTAGCATCACTACCATGATTTTTAATAAAGTCTTGTAATACATTTTTTATTTTTTTGGTATTACTTACAAATATGGCCGGATGGAAGGCTGAATATCGTCGCAACTTGAAGGATGGTACAAGTGTAAAAAAAACTACAATTATATCAGAATCTGATAGTTATGTAATATGACACTCTTTGCCTTGAGAGTTGATCCCTCAGGGTGACTACTCTATATTAATATTTTGTTCTTTTAAGTACTCCGATGGGACTAAACCAGTGGTTTTTTTAAAATTTCTATTAAATGCAGATTTGGAATTGAATCCACTTTGAAATGCGAGGCCTAATAAATTATATTTTTGATTTTCAGGCTCAAGTATTCGTTTCTTAAATTCCTCTATGCGCTGGTGATTGATGTAGTCATAAAAGTTTTTCTGTTCTAATGTATTGATTACTTGTGACAAGGTATTAGGGTGCAGCTTTAATCTTTTTGCCAATCCAACCAAAGTAAGATCCGGGTCAAGATATACTTTATCTTTTTGCATTAATTCTTTTAGTTGAAAATGAATGGTTTGGGCATCTTCATCTGACAAGCCTGATTTAAGGTATTTACTTTTTTCAGCTGATACATCTTCTATAGGTATTGCCGGTTCTAATTCCATATCCGAAGATCCTAATGAAGGAGATGCTGAGGTGGGAAATTTTTCAAATTTGGTTTCAATAGCATCATGTGTGAATATGCCTACTTGTTTTATTCCAAAATAGCCAATATACAGCACAAACAAAGTAGCAAAAGCATATATATATTTATCTTGCCCGATGATAATGGCCACCCAAATCATGGCAATGCCAAATATCAAATAACGCAGCCAGGTAAGGTTTATTTTTTCCGTATATGAAAATTGATTTGTAATATTCTTTTGGTGTCTTCGGATGCTACGTAATGAAAGAATTATATATCCTATACCGGATAAAATCGCGGCTATGCTCATAGGCCAAATCAGGTAATCATAGCCCTCGCCCTTCCCCTGGTATACTGAAATTTTATACTCCAATGATTGAAACAAAAAGGGTAGGAGTGGTATGTATCCAAGTGCAAATGGGAGAAAATGAACTAATTTATATTTACCCCATACCGGCTGGTCTGTCAAGGTAATCGTATACAGATATAAAAACGGACCGTGTACTAACGGCAGTGGAAACTCAAGACCCAAGAAATATGGAAATGCAAGATATTCCTGAGAATAGTAGATATAATAGATGGTCAGGTGTATTCCCATAAATACCAGCCACCATGCCAAAATGATGTCCGCCTGGGTTTTATTATTTTTACTAAAGAGTATAAGTACCAGGAAAAAACTGATTACGATTCCAATTATATATATCATTCAGGTGGTTACCGTACAGAATGGTATACAAAGATATTTTTTTTTACCGGATAGAAGTATCAATGAATTAGGGCTGATCTACAAAATAACGCTATACAGTAGAACAGCCTTTAGGCTGTTGAAACATCAAAAATGGCTATGGCCAAATGATTCTATTGCCTTATTTCATAAATTTAAATTCCATTTGTAAACAAAAGTGCGGCATATTTATAAAATGTTTGAGATTAATGAGGTATACCATGATTTTTTTCCTCAATCAAATAATACTACCGTACTTTCGCATTCTAATTTAAAGAAAATTCAGTACAAAATGAAATATTCCATTTTATCACTATTGTTTATACTTCCATTATTTAGTACAGCCCAGATTGATTTGCCCGCTGCGAGTCCGGGAGCTACTGTAAAACAAATGGTTGGATTGGCCAATGTCACTATTGAATACAGCAGACCAGCATTAAAAGGCCGTAAAATGATTGGATCTAGCCTGATACCGTATGGCAAAATATGGCGGACAGGTGCTAATAAATTGCCCAATCTTACAGTTGATAAGGAGGTGAAGATCGAAGGTCATGCACTGCCGGCGGGCACGTATGGAATAGCTACTATCCCCAATCTGAATAGCTGGACTATAATCATATCAAAAAATCCCAATCAATTTGGCACTTTCGAATACAAAGAGTCCGAAGACCTACTTCGGTTTACGGTGAAAGCGCAAAAGGTATTAGTAAAAGAAGAATATTTTACCATGGGATTCAGCGATTTTAATGAAACAACTGCACATCTGTTTATCAAATGGGAAAATGCCCTTGTAAAATGTAAGATTACTCATGATCCACACGATCAGATTTTGGCACAAATAAAAGAAAAGACAGGTATCAGCGAAGTATCCAGCGACACTTATTATAGTGCTGCTGAATATTATTACGACAAAAACATAGACTTAAATCAGGCCCTTGCCTGGGCAGATAAAGTAGTAGCTGCAGATAAACAGTATTGGACCTATAACCTGAGAGGGAAGATAGCAGCCAAGCTGGGAAAATGCGACCTCGCAGTGAGTGATGCAAATGAAGGCCTGGTACTTGCTAAAAGAGATAATGATCCATCGTATATACTGATGCTCCAAAAGATATTGACAAGTTGTAAAGGGAAATAAGGATGGAAGGTTTTTTGCCTGAATGATTTTTGCATCCAGTCGAGTATTTTTTTCAAAAATTATGAGAACCAAATGTTTTGTGTCAATCCACAAAAGGCATGGCATCTAACTTAATTTAAAAAAGCAATTTTTTGAATAAGCATGGAACTATAAAAATATATTTAGGGTCTGCTGGGAATGTCCTAATTTATTGATTGTCAAAATTTGAGAATT
>CAYNIG010000088.1:0-16198 GCA_964396995.1 uncultured Saprospiraceae bacterium
TTCCTAAATTCGTCCAGGTAGAAATTTCAGCTATTGCAGCTTATTAATCTCATTTTATAGTATGGAAAAAGTATTGTCATGCATGCAGCCTACCGGAAATCTGCATTTTGGAAGGTATTTTGGTGCTGTACAAAATTGGGTACAAATGCAATCTCAATACCAATGTTTTTATGGTATTGTAAACTACCACGCCATGACCATGCCGTACATGGCAAATGAGTTACGTGAAGCCACCTGGAATGGAATATTTGGACTCATCGCTTGTGGTATTGATCCTAAAAATGTATTTATCCAATCTTTAGTTCCGGAACATACCGAGTTGGCATGGCTATTAAATTGTTTTGCTTCTTATGGGGAGACCCAGCGTATGACTCAATTCAAAGACAAGACCGCTCAGGCAAGTGAAAAAGACAAGGAAGCATTCATTTCAGTTGGTCTGTTTACTTACCCGGTATTACAGGCAGCGGATATATTGATTTACAAACCCAGGTTTGTACCGGTTGGTAAAGATCAGGAACAACATCTGGAACTTACGCGTAATATTGCCATCAGGGTAAATAATTTTGTGGGCAAAGAGCTGTTGCCGGTACCGGAAGCTTTATTTACTGAAATACCTAAAGTTATGTCAACCGCTGATCCATCAAAAAAGATGAGTGCAAGTATGGGGGAAAAGCATAATATAGATGTATTTGCCTCACCAGATCAGATACGGAAACAAATAAAATCCGCTGTAACAGATACGGGCAATGAAGAGCCAGGTAAAATGAGTGCCGGCGTGGAAAACCTATTTTCTTTGCTTAAAGCGTCAGGTAATACGACTGCGCACACTGAGCTGATGCATGCCTATTCCAAACAAGAGTTGAAATATGCTGCATTAAAAGAAGTAGTGGCTGAATCTCTGGTCACTCTAAGTAATCCGATGCGGGAGAAAATGGCTGAAATACAGGCTGATAAAAAAGCAGTGAAATCATTGATTAAAGCCAGTTCGTCTGAAATCAGAAAGATAGCAAAACACAATCTGGATGAAATTAAAGAAGCTTTGGGATTGATGAATGTAGGGTAGAGATTACCTATTTTTTTCAGGTGATGGATATTTATTATTTTAAACGATTGATTTATTATTAGATTCCAAGGTTGTACATTTAATTCATGAAAATAATCTGTGTCGGTCGCAACTATATAGATCATGCCAAAGAATTAAATAATCCGGTGCCGAAAGAGCCGGTTTTGTTTATGAAACCATCAACCGCACTGTTGATTAATCAAAGACCTTTCTTCCATCCTGCTTTTAGTCAAAATATACACCATGAGCTCGAATTGGTGATTCAAATCAATAAAAACGGGAAGTCTATAGACCCCAAGTTTGCTCATAAATATTACGATAAAGTAGGCTTAGGAATTGATTTTACTGCCAGAGATATTCAGGACAAATGCAAAGAAAAAGGGCTGCCCTGGGAAATTGCAAAAGCATTTGATTATTCTGCTGTATTGAGCAATCTCGTGCCCCTCTCCGGCCTGAAAGACAAAGAAAATATTCATTTTGAATTAAAAAAGAATCAACAAACGGTGCAGGTAGGTTATTCTAAGGATATGATTTTTAATTTCGATTTTATCATAAGCTACGTATCGCAATTTTTTAAATTATTAAAGGGTGATTTAATATACACAGGGACTCCAGCAGGAGTAGGTAAGGTCGCGATTGGTGATGTATTGGAAGGTTACCTGGAAGGGCAGCCACTGCTTTATGTGGCTATTAAGTGACCTGACTTGTCGATTCATTTACCCATCTCCCATATTCATCATTTGATTCTGCTTCCCATGAAATAATGGCGGGTACCTGATATGGATGTTGTGTTTTGATTGCGGTAAGTACCTTTTCCCTCATTTCTATACTTGTTTTCATCAAGACCAGCATTTCCGATTCCTGATTTAGTTTTCCCTCCCAACTATATAAACTTTGCGCCTGAATAATATTTCCACAAGCAATCAGTCTTTTGGTGATCAGATATTTTACGATGCTTGTAGCCGAATCAAAATCAGGAAAGCTTGATTGAATTTCAATTATTTTCATCTTCTATATGGTACTGGATGAGATTTTGTAAAGGCTTTGAAATAATTGTTCCTGCTTTGATCTTATTTTTTTCAAGACATTTTATTAACTGATTTTGAAAATAATAGGCTATACTACCTACAAAATTGGCTGGTAAAGTCTGATATCCGGGGTACTTCGATAATTGGGTATCAATAAAGGCCTGAAAGTTTTGATCCAATATTTTTTGTGTAAAAGGATGACTTAGGTGCTTTGAAACAAATTGGGTAAACGAAGCTAAAAACTGGTTTGCCGGTGGATTAGTATAAAGTCCTTGCAGTATTTTTTCATGTTTTCCCGGAAAGAAAATTTCGAATTCTTCCCTGATGTCCTGAGGCATTTCTCTGTAGAAATATGATCTGATCAATAGTTTTCCAAGGTGAGCCCCACTCCCTTCATCACCTGCCAAATACCCAAGTGTAGGAATATTATCTTCAATGTATTTTCCATCATATAATCCTGAGTTTGCCCCGGTACCCAGAATGCACGCTATGCCTTTGTGATGTCCACAGGTAGCGCGGGCTGAAGCCAGCAAATCGATATCCACCTCTAAAACAGCACCAGTAAAAACCAAGCTCAAAAACCTTCTTACTTTTTCTTTAGAACTTTCTTCCCGGCATCCGGTCCCATAATAGTAGACCTTTTTTACTTCTTGAAGTGGTATGTCTTTAAATGCAGAAATTAACTGATCCACAAATAAATTGCTATCATGGATAAAAGGATTAAATCCGGCTGTTTCTGCTAAAACTATTTTATTATCCGGATGAATGAAACCCCAATCACCTTTGCTACCACCAATATCGCATACTGCAATCATAAGTCTTAATTAAATTCTGATACTCTTAGTTTAAATTTAGCATTTTCCCGTTTCTTCCCAATAATTTTAAAACTTCCATCGTACGTTATCTCAGAAGGGTAATAGATATTGTTTTTTAGTGCAACATCCACATCCATGTGTACATCAAAAGAATAGGCCAGCGTATTGGATTGCAATTCATATTCTCTTTTGATAATTTGTTTGTTCTCTTTTTCAAACCAGGTCATGATTTTTTTTACCACCGTCTTACCTTCTTTTCGCGCCTGATAAGCCTTTTTTACTTCTATTTTAAAAAGATAACAATCTTTTCCATCCAATTTGCTGCTCAAAAGTGCATAATCATAATACTTTGTCATGTCCGGGTCGAATATATTGGTTTTCGCACCCATCAGAGGGATATGAGTTTCACTGCCGGGATCGAATATCAGGGTCTTTAATTCGGTAATGTACCGTTCCATTCTGGATGAAGGCTGCACCACTGCATTTTGAAATGAATCACAATAGCGGCCATGAGTAAAGAATAGTCGATCATATAATTTCAAAGTAAAATATTTATAGTTGCCGTTATGGTCCAGGATATCACCGGTAATCAATTTATTATTTTCTTCCATGCTTCGACAGGGAGCTGAATATTTCTGCTGAGCCATGCTGGTATAGGTAGCCGTTTCTTTTTCATTTTTAAATACAGAGACATGATTTGTAAAGGAATACGAGGCCGTTCTCAGATTTTTAAACGCTTTATAAAATGATTTATCGTCGATCATGTATTGTACAAAACTTTTAATATCCAGTTCATTTTTGGTGGCTTCGATTACTACAGAATCAAGGTGGAAGAATTGGTATATTTCGTCTTGCGATAATGCGATCAACGGGCAACCGACAATCCAAAATATTATCCAATGTGTTCTAGTCATCATCTCCCTCATCGAGCCAAAAATCTTCACTATTGTCGATGTTTTTATCCTTATAATCATCTATTTCCCTTCGCTCTTTTTTAGTAGGCCTACCTGCTCCTTTTTCCCTCAATTCTGCAGCAGCTTTACCGGTAAACCACGTTTTGTACTTGTTCAATTCTTCCACTGGAGTGAGGTTTTCATAATAATTTTTTGCCAGGGTGGCACTCACTCTTTTTGCGAGTATGTCTTTTACTTTGATTTGCAATCTGAATCCTTCTTTGAATACGGTCAGCAGATCACCGGTTTTTATTTCATGCGATGGTTTCAAATAAATTTCGCCAATCTTTACTTTTCCTTCTTTACATGCTTCGGTGGCTATGGTACGGGATTTGAATAGTCGAATACTCCACAGCCATTTATCTACCCGTACTTCATTCATATTATTTCCGTTCGGTTGATTTTATTTTTTCCACTATGCTGATGTCTTCTTCAGATAGGATTGGAAGTTGAGGATTCATTTTTTTCAAGGTATTTCTTACGATATTGGCTATGTAATAGTTTCTGTACCATTTTTGATCCACAGGTACCACATGCCATGGAGTGGTGCTGGAGTTGATGGCATATTCATAGGCTGTTCTGTATTCTTTCCAATATTTCGTTTCTTCCCAATCATTGCTATTGTGTTTCCAATTGCTTTTAGGATCATCAATGCGTTCTTGTAATTTTTCCCGTTGCCTTTCTTTTGATATATGCATGTAAAACTTGAGCACTACCGTGTTGTTATCTTTTGCCAGCAAAGTTTCAAATGCATTGATGGCATCCATTCTGACTTTAACTCTTTTGCTGTCAATCCACTTATGTACACTTTGGATGAGTATATCTTCATAATGTGATCTGTTAAATACCTGAATATATCCTTTTGCAGGAGCCAATTTGTGTACTCTCCACAGAAAGTCATGAGCAAATTCTTCTTCAGTAGGCTTTTTGAATCCATAGGCATCAATTCCTATGGTACCGCATCGGCCAAATACATTTTTGGTAGCGCCGTCTTTGCCGCTTGCATCCACACCTTGAAATACCACCAGCAAAGCTTGTTTTTTTTCTGCATACAGAGCATGCTGATATTCCGCTATTTCTTCTGCCAGTTTTCTTGTTTTTTCCTGGTATTCTTTTTTGTCTGCTTCTTTCGGAGCCCGAGTGGATATTTTAGTTAGTTTGATCATATTTTGGATTGTTATACTAAATCAAATTGTTTGAGTTCTTTTTCCTGTTTATCGAGATCGGATTTGATACTGTTGTATTTTGAATCTAACTTGGCAAGTTGGCTTTCTTCGTATTGCAAAAGGCCATCAAAATCATTGAATGAGCTTTCAATTTTTTTCCTGATGTTTACGATGTAGTCATTCAGTTTATTTCTTACCTCTATTTCCAGTTCGCTTCTTCCTTTAGTGATTTCGTTTTTAAATGCATCCATAAATTTCCGTTTCTGGAAAAAGGCCAATCCACCCGCAAATAAAAACCCCAGTCCTGCTACTACACCTCCGGTAACATCAAATACAGCCACTTTACTGATGGCCAATAAAACGACACCCACTATTCCTATTCCTGTACCTCCGGCTATCTGAGGTGAAAGAGATTCATTTCCAGGAAAAATTTCAGCCTGGCTGAAATTTTCTGATTTATTCATAAACTTATTAAAGGCATCTTGCAGGTCTCTGAATACATTTGCTCTGCGTTCAGCTATTTCGGCAAAAAGCTCATGATTGTCTTTTAATATAGTGCGACTGTTTCTGATTTTGAGATCAATGATTTTACCCATTTGTTGAACATTATCAGCAATATCAGTGATGCCTCCTGATAATTTTCCCTGTAATTCAATTTGGAGGTCTTTTTCCAGGTTGGTGAGCAGACCACTCAACCAATCTTTTATTGACTGGCTTTTGCTGAAGACGGATACCAGTGATCTTTTGATTATTGAAAACATACCCAGGCCTTCTTCCAGGTTACCTTCTGTTTTTAGCATAGCTCTGTCATAGGCTGTAATCAGATTTTCGACCAGGGTATCTACTTGCATTTTCGTTTTATGCTCTTGCTCATCCAGTGTTTTTTTAATATCGTTCCTGAAAGTTACATCGTACAGATATTGTTCTTTCCTGTCTAAAATTCCTTTGTAGATCCGTTCATTTATGTTTTGGGCAGTAGCAATATTGTTGTATAGTTTTATAAATGGCGCTTTGCCTTGAAGTATATGATCATTGATGTACGATCGTAAATCACTGAATCCACTTTGAGCTTGGTCTTTTTCGATTTCCATTTTTGCAGATACAGCAAAGATTTTTGAGTCCGCCATTCCTTTTTTCTTTGCGTAATCTGCTACTCCCTGTATATTTATTGCTAGATCGGCCGCATTCATTAGATCTTTTTGTTGCAATACAAAAATGACTTTCTTTCGCCACTCTTCTTTAATAAAATCAAAAAAGTCCCAGGCTGATTGGCGGTATGGGTTTTTTGATTCAAATACAAAGACAATCAGGTCAGAAGAGGGAATAAATCGCTCCGTAATTTCCTGGTGATGTGCAACTATAGTATTGGTACCCGGTGTGTCAACGATGGCTATCTCTTTGAGGATTTCAGATGGGTTAAAGATTCGTTTAAAAAAAGGATTAATAAATACTTCCTGTTCCTCCGCACCGTAAATGATTTGTTGGATAGTATCGGTCATGGGCATAGGAGCGACCTTGCAGATTTCCTTTTCAGCACCCAATAATGCATTGATAAAACTGCTTTTACCGGCTTTTACTTCACCTACCACTACAAACATAAATGGATCCTTAATTCGACCCCGGAGCTCTGAGACGGTATCCATCAATTCTTTATGTTGAATATCCTGAGTGAGTTCGTGCAGGTTTTTTACTGATTCGTCTATCAGGCTTTGGTAGACTTCCAATTTTGGATTAAACTTAAAGATATTCACTGTGGATGTTTGTAATTTTTATATAAATATCCAATATACTGAGTGTATTTTATATTCAAAAAAAATATTTTCGCGTTGGGCCCATACAAAAGAGCAGGTCCAGAATACTGAGGTCAGGAATAAAGCCTGTTTTGGACTCAAATAGTTGCGGATAAGGTTTTAAAAGGGCGGGTGGCCTGGACTGGGTTGTTGGATCCTGAAACTCTAAACGGTATGAAATATTTTTATCCGTTGCATAGGCTGAAAGTAAAAAGCGGAGAATTTCCCAGTTAAGGTCAAGTAAAAATTTTTCCTTTTTCATTAAAATCTGAACTATTCCCGGATAATAATGATTAAAAAACGGAGATTTGATATAATTATTGGAAATGGTTTTAAGGTGAAGTGTTGTCCAATCAAAATCATACGATATGCGTACATCCTTGATTTTTTGCTGTTGATTTTTTCCTTTTACTAAAGGGACAGATAGCAAATATTTGCCCTGACTTCCAGTAAGATAGCAGCGGTTGCGCAGACTATTTTTTTGATAATGCTCTGCTGCCTGAATTTCAATCGAATCATGTTTCATTAATTCAGAGAAACTGGCTATGCAGGGGAAATATTCCGAGGTAAAGTAAAAAACACGGGTCATCGAATTTGGCAAATTTATGAAAGGTTAGTTTCAAGTTAGTATTTTTGTGTCTTCATGCGCTCCAGCATTATAGCAAGATTGATTGTTTTAGGTTCGTTAGCCATACTGACCACCCTGTTTATCCAGTTTTATTTTATCAAAAAACAGGAGGATTCTGAAACGTATGCTTTCCGTGAAAAAGCCATCACTGCTTTGTACAATGTAGCCCGAAAAATAACCAAATCACCTGATCAGATTTCGAGCGGTGACCTGATCAAGATAAAAGAAAGCAATTATTTTATTGTAAATATTAAAGAACATATAAATGTAAACCTACTCGATGCCTATCTGTACTCAGAATTTTTGGCCATCGGATTAAAAGATAATTATGAATACGGTATATACGATTGTGATCATGATAAAATGGTATACAATAAAATGGTCACATTTGAAGAAAATGCCAAGCCGGGAGTTAAATCTAAAAAATCAACTCTCCCTACCTACAAAGATTACACGTATTACTTCGGAGTACGGTTTATAGACAGGCAGGTAAATCCCTTCTATTCCTATACCTGGATTAGCCTGGGATTATTATTTCTTACTCTATTGTTTTTTGCCTACAGTCTTTGGGTAATATTAAAACAAAGGACATTGGCTGAAATGCAAAAAGATTTTATTAATAATCTTACCCATGAGTTTAAAACGCCTATAGCAGCTGTCAGCATTTCTTCAGATGTATTATTACAAAATGAAATTATAAATGCCAATCCGCGGCTAAAACAATATGCCCAGATAATCAAGAATCAAAATCAATTGTTAAACTCCCAGGTGGAACGAGTACTCCAGGTAGCCAGGATGGAAAAAACGGATTTTCAGATCAACCCGGAACCAATTGATACTCATGAAATAATAATGGACATTGTGTCCAGTGCCGAACCACGCGCTAAGAGTAAAGGTGGTGAAATTAAAGTCAATCTCACGGCCATGGCACCGGTGATATCTGCTGACCGTATACATTTTATCCACGTAATTCAAAATATACTGGACAACGCCATTAAATATTCACACGAAAATCATATACTGGTGGAAGTTTCCACTTACGATCTGAATGGCCAAATGATCATTAAATGTACCGATCACGGACCCGGAATACCCGAAAAATTCCAGAAAAAGATATTTTCAAGATTTTATCGGGTTCCTACCGGAAATGTGCACAATGTAAAAGGATTCGGACTTGGTCTGAATTATGTGTACCAGATTTGCAAAGCACACAAGTGGAAAATTAGAGTGGAAAGTAAGGTTGGTATCGGAACAAGTTTGTATATTGAGATTCCCAAATAAAGCAATATGAGCAAGTCTAAAATATTACTCGCAGAAGATGATGAAACTCTGGCCTTCGTCACTGCAGACAATCTCAATGCCAAGGGCTATGAGGTGACTTTGGTGAATAATGGTTCAGATGCGGTTAAATCGTTTGTAACCGACAAGCCAGACCTATGTATACTCGATGTAATGATGCCTGAAATGGATGGCTTTGAAGCAGCCAGGGAAATCAGGGCCAAAAATAAAGAAGTACCGATCTTGTTTCTTACAGCCAAGTCTATGAAAGAAGACCGGATTGAAGGCTTATCTCTGGGAGCTGATGATTATATAACCAAACCTTTCAGTATCGAAGAATTAGTACTTCGTATTGAGGTATTCCTTCGACGCAGGAATATTGATATGAACCGTACCAGCGGCATCATTAAGATCGGCAATTTTACTTTTGATCCTGAAAATTACCAAATCACCAGCGATGCCGGTAAACAGGATATGACACAACGTGAAGCAGAACTTTTATCCTATTTCTTCAAACATAAAAATCAACTGAGTAAACGATCTGATATTTTGATTGCCGTATGGGGTAAAGATGATTATTTTCTGGGCAGATCCATGGATGTATTTGTATCCAGGTTACGTAAGTTTTTTGAAGACGATCCAAGCATAAAAATTGAAAATGTGCACGGAGTAGGCTATCGATTTACAGCCCCTGAATGAACGCCATTTCCCGATATTTAGATAAGCAAGCATTTACTTCCAATTTATTACTACATCCCAGGGATGAGCTGGCTTTAATTGTAGTGATTCCTTGCAAATCAGAACCAGAACTAGGCAAAACTATTTTTTCACTTGAGAAGGCTGCCCGTGGAAACGAACACCAAATTGAAATCATAATTGTACTAAATGATCATGATCGGGATAAAGATGAAATAGTACAACAAAATTTAAAAACAAAGGAATGGCTTCAAACGGCTTCTTTCCAGCTCCCTGTTCATATCCTTCATCTTTCCAAAATCATTTATAAAAAGTCCGGAGTAGGGTACGCAAGAAAGAAAGGTATGGACGAAGCGATCCACCGGTTTAATTTGATCAACCGACCAGATGGTATTATTTGCAGTATGGATGCAGATACTCTGGTTTCTGAAAATTATTTCAGGGAACTGATCTATGCATTTAAAGAATTGAAAGTGGATTGTTTAGTAATCCATTTTGAACACGTACTTGATGGTCTTCTTCTGCATCATAGAAAGGCCATAGTCTTGTATGAGTTGCACTTGCGTTATTATATTGAAGCGCTCAGATGGGCTGGTTTTCCTCACGCTTATCAGACATTGGGATCCGCATTAGCAGTTACGGCATCTGCCTACGCAGCACAGGGTGGTATGCCTCCAAAGCAAGCCGGAGAAGATTTCTATTTTATACAGAAATTTGCCAAATTGAACAGAGTTGCAGAATTAAATTCCATCACCGTGTATCCATCTGCTCGTATTTCTGATCGTGTGCCATTCGGAACAGGCAAAGCAGTAGGAGACATGATTAATAGTGGAAGGGAGTGGGGGATTACCTATCCTTTGAGAGCCTTTACTGATTTAAAGATGTTTTTAGATTCGGTGGATAAATTGTATACAATGCAATGGCAAAAAGTGGAAATGCCGGAAAGTGTTTTTGCATTTTTAAATGCAATTCAATTTGATAAAATTCAAATTGAATTGCAATCCAATACATCAGATTATGAGCATTTCTTAAAACGATTTTTTCAAAAAATGGATGCATTCATCATGATAAAATTCATCCATTTTGCCAGAGATCAATTTTATGGCCCTGATAAGGTAATTGCCTCCGCCTCGGAATTATTAAATCTAAAATATAATCTAAAAATACCCGGTTCTGATCCGGAAAAACTGCTGGAAGAGTACAGGGCAATACAGAAAAATTCCAATATGGTTAAGTAAGAATACCGATATCTTTTCTATAGTTCATTCCTTCAAATTTTATGTTCTTAATAGTTTGGTATGATTTAGCCAACGCTTTGTCAAGTGAATCATCCATAGAAGTTACAGCTATTACCCGACCTCCGGCTGTAATGAGATTGCCCTTTTCATCATGGGCTGTGCCGGCATGAAACAAGATGGATTCATGCGCTGTTGTGGGCAATGTCACGGGTTTGTTTTTTCTGTATTCACCTGGATAGCCACCAGACACCAACATTACCGTAGCGGCAGCTTTTTCTTCAAATAATACTATCTCATGTTCCAGTAATCCCATATGCAGAGCCATTAGGTGAGATACCAAATCCGATTTCAACCTGGGCATCACTACTTCAGTTTCAGGATCTCCCATCCGGCAGTTATATTCTATCACAAAGGGTTCACCTTTGACCTCGATCAGTCCAATAAATACAAATCCGTGATACTTAATCTTTCTTTTGCTTAGCCCGCGAATAGTGGGTTGAACTACCTTTTTAATAGTTTGGTCAAACAATTCATCTGTTATAAAGGGTACCGGAGATATGGCCCCCATCCCTCCGGTGTTGGGCCCGGTATCCCCTTCACCAATTTTTTTGTAATCTTTTGCTATGGGGAGTATTTTATATTTTTCACCATCAGTGAGCACAAATAGTGAATATTCTCTACCGGAAAGAAATTCTTCCAATACGATGGTATTACTGGAAGAGCCAAATTTTCCATCAAACATGGACAATACTTCCTTTTTAGCTTCATCGTGACTTGAACATATAGTCACTCCTTTACCAGCGGCAAGTCCATCTGCTTTTACCACGATAGGAGTATTCATCTGTTTAATATAAATCAAAGCTTCACTTACCTGATTGGCATTGAACGAGGCATATCGTGCCGTTGGAATTTCATATTCCTGCATAAATTCTTTTGAGTAGGCTTTTGATCCCTCGAGTTTGGCACCTTCCTTTGTAGGGCCGATTACCATCAATTCCTCACTGGTAAATTCCGATTCCAGGTAATCGGTCAATCCCAACACCAGCGGCTCCTCCGGTCCAATTAAAACCAATTTGATTTTATATTGGATTATCGATGATTTTACCAGCTCAAAATTTTTCCAGTCAATGGACAGATTAGTTGCCAATTCTTTCGTTCCGGGATTACCCGGAGCCACATATAGTTGATCACAGTGTGGACTTGATTTTATTTTCCAGGCCAGGGCATGTTCCCGACCACCACCACCAATTATTAAAATATTCATGCTGCTAAGGTATGACAGAATTGGAGCATAAAAAAAGGTGCCCCCATCTACACAGAAGCACCTTTAACCTATTAAAAAAAAACTTACTTACTCATATTGTTTGCGTTTGTCCTTATTGCTGACCATGCTGCCGGTCTAGTTTCAGATTCATGTCCTTCTTCTTCAATGGAATAATAGTCCTTAAATCCTTTCAAGGTTACCGTAATATTTTTAGTTGGAGCAAGATCAGATTGAAATTCTTTAATGATTTCCAACACATCGTAATCAATATATTCTGTATTGGTAGCGTCTAAGATCACTTTTTTACCTGGTTCAATTTTAGCTAACATTGCGCGAATAGCAGCCTTATTCAAAAATGATACTTCTTCGGCCAATGCTATATAAGCTACTTTATCATTTTGCTCGGCATGTTCTTTGAAAAAATAGGAATTTTTCATATTACCGATTAATATGAATGTTATACTGACTGCTAATCCAGCCAATACTCCGGTGAGTAAATTGGTGAAAACTACTGCAATTACTGTGAATATAAATGGTATATATTGATATTTTGATTTAGAAAACAGGTCTTTAAAAATTTTTGGATTTGCCAGTTTCCAACCTGTTGCAATCAAAATGGCAGCCAAAGCTGCCAATGGAATTTGGTTTAAGTATTTTGCAAAAATCAATCCCCCTAAAAGAAGTAGTATGCCGTGAATGATGGTTGACAATTTGGATTTGGCACCTGAATTCAGATTAGCAGAAGAGCGAACTATCACTGAAGTGATGGGCAAACCTCCTAAAAAACCACTGGTGATATTTCCGATGCCTTGGGCCATCAATTCTCGGTTGGTAGGAGTACTTCTTTTCTGAGGATCCAGTTTGTCGGTGGCTTCTATGGTTAGTAACGATTCCAATGAAGCAACAATCCCCAAAGTGAAAGCTAGTACCCATACTTCTTTATTTGTAATACCTGAAAAATCAGGAAATGTCAAAGCATCTGCCAGGCCTGACAGACTTGAAAATACAGGTAAATTAACCAGGTGACTTGATTCTATTTGCAAATTTGCATTTCCAGAAAGGATAAAAATGGTGTTCAAAATCAATCCAACCAATACAGCTAATAATGCACCGGGAATGATTTTTATAGGCTTGTATTTTTCCCATAAAAACAAAACGATCAGACTGACTATACCGACAATGGCTGCACCCGGCTGTATCATAGAAAACATATGTCCCAATGCACTAATTGTATTTTCCCCATCAGCCTGTAAAAAAGAGTCATCACCTTCCGTATCCCGATCATATCCAATCAGATGTGGTAGTTGTTTGAGGATTATTATTATCCCTATACCTGTAAGCATTCCTTTTATTACATTGGATGGGAAATAATATCCTATACTTCCTGCTTTGAGCACAGCCAATACCAGTTGAATACAGCCGCCCAAAATGGTGGCAACCAAAAACAATTCGAATGATCCCAATTTGGTAATGCCCGCCAGGCAAATGGCTGTGAGACCGGCGGCAGGTCCACTCACGCTAAGCGGGGATTTACTTATCATACCCACTACTATACCACCTACGATTCCAGCAATCAATCCTGAAAATAGTGGTGCGCCCGATGCCAGGGCAATACCCAGGCAAAGCGGAACAGCTACAAGAAAAACCACAAAGCCAGCCAGGCTGTCCGATTTAAATGTAGACTTTATATCGTTAATTGTCATTTTTAATTAATAGGTTTTAGGTTAACTGTTTTTTAATTTATATTCATAGTGGACATCTTTCTGAGCACTTTTGGTGCGATAGTTTCCATAAATTCCACTTTGCCTGTATTGAGATCGTATACTGCACCCACTATCAATATTTTTCCTTCGTTCACCATATTAAATAAAGTGTCGCTTTCATTTAAAATAGTTTCTATTTGATACTCAATATTGTGGTGAATCATTTTATCTACGAAAACTTCGTTTTTAGAAGATCTATCTGTTAGTATTGTTTTTTCTTTATGTAGAGCAGGTGTAATATGGCTTACCAGTTCAGTGATGTTACCATCCTCTACATGATCACACGCGGCTTTGACTGCTCCGCAGGAAGAATGGCCTAAAACCACCACTATCTTGGAACCCAAATATTTACAGGAAAATTCAAGGCTGCCTATCGCATTTTTACTGGCAATATTTCCTGCCAGTCGCACTATAAACAGGTCTCCCAGACCCTGATCGAATATTAACTCAGTGGGTACTCTGCTGTCGCTGCAGCCAAGTATAGCTGCAAAAGGGAATTGGGCATCTGAATACTGATTTACAAGAGAAAGTAAATCCCGATTCACTTTTAGGTTACTTAAAAATCGATAATTGCCTTCTTTAAGATAGTCTAAAGCATGTTGTGGGGTAAGGGTGTCTTTGTTTTCAAAAGTATGAATACGCATATACTGTTTTGTTTAATGATTTTAAAAATATAATGAATAGTATAAAGGGCAATGAAAGACTTGCCTGATAAAAAGAGGTGCTAAATGCTAATTACTAAATAAAATCAGGAGGAGGAGTAGAAGTGGTTCTGGAAGGATTCAAATGAAATTTGTAAGCAGAAGCGTATGAATTTCCGGTGTTTACATTCCTGACAAAATGAATAGAGTACCTGGAAATATATTTATATTCTTCTTTTTCTTTTTTGGTGTCTTCTTTTTTATCTTCTTCTTCCGTTTCGAGATCCAAATCGGAAACCAGGGATATATTGTAACAGGTTGTATTTTCATTCATAGCAGTATACAGCATTTTCAATGGTGAAATGCACAGTATAAAAATGAAAATGAAAACCTGTTTTATAAACATATTTTAACTTCAAAAGAACACGTGAAAATAAGTATGGGTTCTGATAAAATTGTTAATGTATTATTAAAATTCTTTATTTCGCCAATTTTGACACCCATTTCATAGGATTTAAGCTTTTGAGATCTATCAAAAAAGTACAAGTTCGGAGATACTTATTTCGCTGATAATCAGAGTAACCTGAGCGTATAGATCGGGTCTCATACACTGGAAAATTCAATTCGACTATTTTTCTTAAAATTACCAAGGAAAATCCTGATGCGAAATAGACTGATGCTTGTTTGGACCTGTTTTCAGGAGCAACAGCAATCTGGAGATAAGGTCGAATTGGTTTTATATCAAACAGAGTGGATCTGAAAGTGGCAGCGAAAAGCCAGGAATCTGACCAGCCTGAAGTACTGGAAGTGTAAAATCCAGCATCTTTCAAAAATACCTGTTGATTTAAATTTGAATCAAAAGTGGTTCTTCCCAAAAGCAGTTCATCGTATTTATAATCATTGCTTCTTTCGGTGCCTGATGTTGTACCCGACAAACTAAATTGGCTGTTGAATAAATTGTCAGAATTATGCTGGATGCCCGCAAAAAATCTGAACTCACTAAAAGCCTTGTTTCCAAATTTATAGGGTACATCAACCTGAAAACTAGATCTTAAATTGATGTAATTAGAATTAAACTCCAGTGCGGTTTTCCAGAGGTGCGGAAAAAGATGTTTCGAATTCTCATCAGTGTATTGAATTTCATTAATTATATATTTCTGAACTATATCCTGGTCAGATGTACGTTTTTTCACTTGACTGATAAATAGGGATCTCAGTGAAATCTTTTTTTCAGAGCTTAGTTGAGAATTGCTGGTTAAGTCAATACTCAGTTTCGGACTTATTTTGTGATAAAATTGCTTTGTTATATTTGCTGTTTTATCTCCCTCGGAAAATGTTCTATACTCAAATTCAGGAGTAATACTGTTTATAAGGTTGCTTTTTATGGCCAGCTTTTGACTTATACCACCTTGAATAACCGGTCGTTTTGTTTTAAAGCTATAACCCAGGATTACGCCGGCGAGTGTTGAAGGTGCTGGAAGGGTAAAATTGTGTACTGCTACTCCAGTGAAAAATCTATCATGGGCATTAAAACCTATCACCGGATGTATGTACCAGTCACGTGTCATCGAATGCCCTATGCCCGGCAGCAAATGGAACTCAGTTTTTTGAGGGGAAAATGGACTTGGCCTGAGATGGACAATATTATTGGCTCTGTGTATTTCCGGTAAACGAAAATGAGGATCACCTATGATATAATCTTGTAATAGCGAATTGAGTTTAACGGAATCTTTTTTAAATACATATTTTATCGAGGACCATGCTTTTTTTCCTTTTAAATAACCCTCCACTTCAATAGGAACAGAATAATTTTGATTGTGACTCAGAATTAAAAAGTCCTTTTTTAATGAGAGCTGCAGGTCTATTTTTGTATTG
>CAYNIG010000089.1:0-10994 GCA_964396995.1 uncultured Saprospiraceae bacterium
AATAATTAGTTATATATCATCCTCTTTTTAGACATTCCTATCTGCAACCTTCTGTATCAAATGAGGATAAAAAAATTGCGGGATAATACTAGTTATGAAATGATTTGTTTGAACGAATCAAATACAGGTTTTATACTTTCATATTGCTCTGGCTTATTAATCAATACGGATAGGTCTTCTGGTATATTGGGAATTTCCCCTTGAATCGCTTTTTTAATAGTATCTAAAAACTTAGCCCAATGTGCCGTGCTTACAATTATATTATTTCCTGGGTATCTTTTTGTTGCGTCGTAAGCCACTGCAGTATGGGGATCTATAAGATAGCCAAATTCAGTCCAGACTTTCCGTATATTTTCCAGGGTAGTATGATCTGATACTACATGAGGTAATATTTCTGTTTTGACATTGTTCCACGTGGAACTTTCATCCTGGCCATGAAAAAGATCCTTGATTCGAACAAAATTACTCGGATCACCTACATCCATTGCATTAGAGAGTGTTTCACGTGAAACCTGTGGATGATATTCTCCAGTAGCTAAATAGAACGGAAAAATATCATTGCTATTTGTAGCAGCTATAAACCTGGAAATGGGCAGCCCCATTTTCTTGGCAAGTAGCCCTGCAGTGAGATTACCAAAATTACCAGATGGAACTATGATTTGAAGGTCGGCTTTATTATCGGCCTGTCTATAAGCTTCAAAATAATAAATCATCTGAGGTAGTAACCTGGCAATATTAATAGAGTTGGCAGAGCCAAAATTCTTTTCATTCCTTAATTCCCTATCGGCAAATGCAGATTTTACGAGTCGCTGGCAATCATCAAAAGTACCGTCTACTTCAATAGCTTTGATATTTTTATCCCACGTGGTAAGCTGTTTCTGCTGAAGCATACTTACTTTACCCTTTGGGAATAAAATGAATACTTTAAAACCGTCTAGCCCGCTAAATGCACTGGCTACCGCTCCCCCGGTATCACCTGATGTGGCTACCAGTATATTTATTTCTTCATGTAAAGGTCTATAGTATGACATGGTATGTGCCATGAACCTCGCCCCAAAATCCTTAAAAGCCAATGTAGGACCATGAAATAGCTCTAAAAAACGAAGTCCGTGACCAATTTCAACTAGCGGCGCCTTAAAGGTAAACGAACGTTGAATAATTCCATACAAGTCATCTTCCGGCATTGAAGTGTAAGGACGAATGATCTCAAATCCAATATCCAGGATGGACTTTGATTCAATATGATGAATAAAATCAGTCGATACATGTGGAATCCTTTCTGGCATAAAAAGACCTCCATCAGGAGCTGGTCCTTGAAATATAGCGGTATGAAAAGGCACAGATAATGATCTGTCTCTCGTAGAATAAAAATTCATGATATCTATTTGAAAATCAATATTTTAATATAAAATTACCACCTGTCTTTAATGTCCATAATTGCCCTGTCTCTTACATCCAAATCAAATGGAACTGTCGTTAGTGAAATACTTTTAATGATGAATAGTCCCATTTATTGTCTTTATAAAATATGTTGGAAAAGATTTTAAAGCGTGTATATTTTTAAAGTTAATCGTAATGCAAAAGTAATACCAAAATCATGCGGAAGTACTTACCTTATTATCGATCACCCACTTTAAACACAGCAGCAAACAGATAATTCCAATTGCCTGATGAGAAACTCCCCAAAATACAGGGATCATGGCTTTGGATAAAACTAAAGTAGTAATACCTAATAAAATTTGAACCAGGATTACAACAGCGAGGCATCTTACCCAACTATTTTTGAAACTTTTTCTTGCGGCAAAGACAAATACCCCAAGAATCAGAAAAGCTATGCTCCTATGAAAAATCTGCACCAATGCAGGTAAAAAGGAAGATTTATCATATTGTATAAAACTGTCCATTTTCCAATAATCCAGGTCGACGACAATAGGATCTATAAAATACTGATTCATCTTAGGAAAACTCGGGTATACCAATGCCGCCTTCATTCCAGACATCATGCCTCCTAAAAATATTTGAATACAAACAAGAAAAAACAAAAACCTCGGCCAATTGCCCTTATTACCAGGAAAAAGACTTAAAGTAGAATTCTTTATAATTATGTAAAGCAGATATCCCATGGTAACCAAGGCCAAACCAAGATGAATGGAAAGCTTGTACGCATTTACCCACGGCCGTTCTACCAAACCACTGGCAACCATGATCCAACCAAACAATCCTACTAATCCTGCCAGTAGAAAGACAATGAACAAATCTTTCTTTAAACTGGTAGAAAGCCAACCTTTAAACCAAAAAAAAGAAAACGGAATAATAAACACAAAACCCATGCTTCTCGCCCAAAGCCTGTGCAGATATTCCCAGAAAAAAATCATTTTAAACTGATCAAGTGACATTCCCTGATTAATTTTTTGATATTGTGGCGTTTGTTTATAAAGATCAAACTGGTAGTTCCAATCCGCCTGATTGAGTGGGGGCAATGCTCCCGTAACAATATCCCACTTTGTAATAGATAGCCCTGATCCGGTAAGTCTAGTGATACCACCTAAAATAATCTGGAAAAATATCATAAGCATACCTATCCACATCCATACTTTTACGAGCCTTATTCCGTTCATTTTCCAATAAAGAAAGACCAAATATACTTCCCTAAAAACATTTACAGTTAAAGGATCGCGATTTACTATATAATAGATATAATATAAAATTTATATAAATAAAGCTATTATTATTAGCAGTGTTAGTTTGTTGATAAATTTTACTAATTATTTATATAGTATTTAATTTTTATATACTTACTCAGTTGATTTATAGATAAAATAATTGAAATGTAATGAGTTAATTTACTGGTTAAAAACCCAAATCTTAAAGATGCAGAATGTTGATCATACCTTGAAAACTCGTACTATTTAAACACATATATAAAAAAAGGGAATATGAAAATTTAAATTGTGAATTAAAATACCAAACCGGGAGAATACATCAAAAAACTAAACAAAATGATGTGTATAAATTAAAAAATTAATACCTGAAAATCTGATGATAACACGTGAGTTAAAAAACATATGTTAAAAACTATTGAGAATAATTTTATCTTAGAGACAACTTAAAAAATATGCTATGGCAGCACCAGGCATTAAATTTTCCCTTCCAGAGACATCCATTTACTCAGGGGTCAGTCATTACAAAGAATAAATCATGCTAACGATTTTGCCTCCTTATTGCTAATCAATAATGAATGGGCTCACGATTATACAGAAGAAAATGCAAATATAGAGTATAGTTTCTCCTACAGTTTTAAAAAAGCAAACGCAGGGGCGTTGGGAATTCAACTAGATGAAATAGATGCACAGACAAGGCATCCGGATGTGAAAATAACCTTAGCTCAGAATGAACCTGCCCAGAAAAAAAATCAGCTTAGAAATTTCGATATCATCGCCGAAGTCAGGGATACCAATTTGCCGGCAAACGATAAAAAGTATAAAAAAAGGGCATTACTACGGATTCACATACACAAATTAATCAAAGAATTTTGGCTCTCACCAGGGGCTTTAAATATCTATAAAAATGATGGTGGCTATCTTTCGCCAAGAGTATTATTTGATGACGGCTGTGTAGCAGAATTGAATTTAAGTGTAAATAAAAAATATCATATACTGCCTACCATTAAAATATCATATACCACATCATCTGCAGAAGTAATAGCAAGCGCGGACGGTCGCATATTTGAAGCAGAACTCCCCTGGCACTTACCGATGTTGAGGCAACATTAAAATTAGAACCGCAGGCTCGATGTGCGAGATAGAGTATATGCTGGTCACCGATACTTTTGGAAATAAAGTATTGATCAGGCCATATAGTAAAACAGGGGATGCCGATCATGACCAATAGAGTTTTATGAAATTAAATACCATCGACGGACAGCTCGCAGAGTATGCCTATTTACCCAATGCTCCGGGTAAGCTGCAGGAGAGTGCTCCTTTAGAAAAAATAAATTTTATCAGAGATGAAATGGCCAATATGGTATGGGCCATTGAAAATACCATTCCTTCTATTCTCGGTGTAGGAATGAATGGATATGAATTTGCATTGGCCAATACCATTGACCCCCCTGCTAATATCAACCACAGCCCCGAGACGGCAAAATATATTTTGAGCCACCTGCCGCCAGCTAATTGGATACCGTTTATACCTGTACGCTTCCCTGGATCATCATCCGAAATCAAATTACAACGTGGAAAACTTCCCGGGACGGATAAATCATTCAAAGGTAAAATACCCGATCATCCGGGCCCTTATTTTATTTATGAAGAAGAAGTGCCCCGAGCCGGAAAACAAATCCAGAAAAGGTATGCCCGTTCAAGAAATCATAAAGGAGAAACCTTTCTCTGGATAGGAAGGAAAGTAAATACAGGCAAAGGAGAAGGCAGCAGTGGTATGCAATGGGATCATCTGGTGGAATAAATCGCATGATTTCCTGGATGATCAGTAGATAATTTCAAATGATTTTTTGGAAACATCAGCACTACTAGAGAAGTTGAGTTTAATTGACAATTGATTATATATAAAAATTAAGTATATATTCATTTATACTGATAACCAGATAATATTTTAAATATGTAATAAGTTAATTTACTTATTAATTAAATATTTAAAAATCTTAAATGTAAAATTGTTTAAGTCAAAAAGACCTTATATGATCATCATTTGAATTTATCAGGAAATAGATATTTACTATATTATCCATCACTTAAAATTAGTATTCCAATCATAAATAATATCAAAAGGAATCAGGCTTAAATCAGGTAAGAAACGTACTTTCGACGGGCAAATAAATTAATAAGGACAGTAGTTTTCTAATCCGTAACCTTATCATGATGACAGACCGTAAGGCATATATTTATACCTGTATTTTAGTTGTTATCAGCACCGTATCATCAGCTCAGATAGATAAAAAAGCAACCGCGCAAACAAAAGCGTTGTATAAAAATCTATTTGCCTTGCGGGAGACAGGTACCATGATTGGCCACCAGGATGCATTAGCATATGGATTAAATGAGGATAAAACACGATGGGTAGGAGGTCAAAACAAATCAGATATCAAAACCATTACAGGTGCACATCCGGCAGTAGTTGGTCACGATCTTGGTCATCTGGAATTAAACAAAGATAAAAACCTGGATGATGTACCCTTCGATGAAATGAAAAAATCGATACATACAGTATATACATACGGAGGTATCAATACCATAAGCTGGCATCCAAACAACCCATTGGACCTAACGAAAACGACATGGGATAAAGTCGACAATACCATTTCAAGAATATTAGACAATAAAAAACATCGCAAAGAATACAAGTCCATATTATCCAAACTTTCAAAATTCTTCAAAGGACTAAAAGGACCAAACGGTGAATCGATACCTATCATTTTCAGACCCTATCACGAACATACAGGCTCATGGTTTTGGTGGGGAGCCAGTCATTGTACACCGGATGAATACAAAGAATTCTGGAAAATGACCGTAGACTATTTGATCAAAAAGAAAAAAGTACATAATCTGATCTATGCGTATTCCACAGATAATTTCAGGAATGAAGAACATTACCTGGAAAGATATCCCGGAGATGCATATACAGACCTGCTGGGTTTTGATACTTATCACCGAAATGCACCGGCTTCTGATTCTGCTTTTATAACCAACGCGAAAAGGATGGTGGGTACTATAAAAAAGCTGGGCACTGAAAAAAATAAGTTGTATGCCATCACCGAGACGGGTCTTGAAAAAGTACCAGAGCAGGAATGGTGGACAAAAATACTTTACCCAATACAGGAAGAATCAAAACTGAGCTATATACTGTTATGGCGCAATGGAAGGCCTGATCATTTTTATGCACCATATAAAGGTCATGAAAGTGAAGCTGATTTTATCCGGTACTACCAAATGCCGGCTACCTTATTTGCAAACGATTTAAAAGGCTTGTATAAATAAAATCATTAAACTTTAAAAAATACGCGAAACAGTCCATATGAATTTTGCAGAAAGATTAGAATACATAAATAAAGAAAAAGAAAAACTCCTGGGTCGGAAAAACGAAGCCATACAACCATCCAATGGAATCTATGAAAAATATAAATATCCTGTATTGACAGCCGACCACGTGCCCCTGCACTGGGAATACGATTTACATCCGCAAAGAAACCCTTACCTCATGAAACGATTCCCTATAAATGCCACCTTCAATGCAGGCGCCATGAGATGGAAAGGAAAATACGTTATGGTAGTACGGGTCGAAGGAGCCGATAGAAAATCCTTTTTTGCTATAGCAGAAAGTGATAATGGTGTAGACAATTTCCGGTTTTGGGACAGACCTATATCTATGCCGGAGACCGACAATCCGGACACGAATGTGTATGATATGAGACTAACCCTTCATGAAGATGGATGGATATATGGTATTTTTTGTACGGAGAGAAAAGACCCTTATGCAAAACCGGGTGATGAATCATCGGCTGTGGCACAAGCAGGCATAGCACGTACTAAGGATTTAATTCACTGGGATAGGCTGGCTGATCTTAAATCACCATCACCGCAACAGCGCAATGTAGTACTGCATCCGGAATATGTAAATGGAAAATATTTTATCTATACCCGGCCACAGGATGGATTTATAGAAGCCGGTACAGGAGGGGGTATAGGATATGGATATTCAGATTCAATGAACCCGGCAATAGTAGATAAAGAAAGGATACTGGATGAGAAAAAATATCATACCGTATATGAAGTAAAAAACGGGCAGGGACCAGCGCCTATAAAAACACCTGTTGGATGGCTGCATCTGGCACATGGTGTACGCAATACAGCAGCAGGTCTTCGATATGTATTGTATCTGTTTGTTACTGATTTAAAAGATCCCGGCAAAGTAATATACAAACCAGCAGGATATTTCATAGCACCCGAAGGAGATGAGCGGGTAGGTGATGTGAGCAATGTAACTTTTTCCAATGGATGGATAGCCGGTGAAGACGGCACTGTATTTATATATTATGGCTCGTCGGATACCCGGATGCATGTAGCTACCAGCACGATAGAGCGATTGCTTGACTATGTAATGCATACCGCACCGGATGGATTGAGATCGGCTGCATCTGTACAGACTCTAAATAAAATTATAGATGGTAATGCAGGTTTGTATTAATCAGAAGATTTATGAACCATACTTCTTTAGAACAATTTAAATCAGAAATCTTAGTTGAATTAAACCGCATACTCGAATGGTGGCGATCTCATGCTATTGATGAAGCTCATGGCGGTTTCCATGGTGAAATAAAACAGGATAATACAATAGTAAATAATGCTGATAAAGGAGGAATTCTAAATGCGCGCATGCTGTGGACATTTTCAACGGCATACCGTAAATTTAAAAATGAAAAAGATCAAGAAATAGCCCAACGGGCATATCAATATATACGCGATTATTTTTACGATCATGAGCAGGGAGGCACCTATTGGACTTTGTACAGCGACGGTAGGGTAAAAAATGACAGGAAACAAATCTATTCTATTGCATTTACCATATATGGACTGGCTGAATATTTTAAAATAAGCAAGGATATACACGCACTGTACCTGGCAATAGATTTATTTAATACCATCGAAAATCGCAGCAAGGATAAATTAAACGGTGGGTATTTTGAGGCATATAGTAAAGACTGGATACCAGTGGAGGATCTTAGATTGAGTGAAAAAGACCGAAATGATCCCAAAACCATGAATACGCACCTGCACATCATTGAAGCCTATGGCAATCTCTATACGGTATGGAAAAATCAGGAGCTGCGGGGGGCCATCATACAACTTCTGGAACTATTTGATGAACATATAATAGACAAAGACAGCGCACACCTAAACTTATTTTTTGACCCGGAGTGGAATAAGACGGCCAATACGATTTCATATGGTCATGATATAGAAGCATCATGGTTATTACAGGAATGTGCTGCAGCCCTGGATGATGAAAATTCAAATACCTTTTGGCGAAACAAAGCGATACGTATAGCCAATGCAGCGAAACAGGGCATTCAACCAGATGGCAGCTTTATACACGAATACGACCAGGCTCATCCTCAAGGCCATGATTACAGGGAGTGGTGGGTATCAGCGGAAGGTATAGCAGGCTATATAAATGCATATACTATCACTCAAAACGAAGAATATCTCAGATTGGCAATTCAACTATGGCATTTTATAAAAAACCATTTGGTTGATCATGTTCACGGAGAATGGTATTGGGGGGTGAATGCAGATTATACCAAAATGAACAGGTATAAAATGGGTTTTTGGAAATGCCCGTATCATAATGTGAGGGCTTGTATAGAAGTATTGGAAAGACTGGAAGCGATATAATTGGAAGTTTTGTGCAAATTATCCACGATTATCAATAATGGCAACGGAAGTTGATTCAATCCGCGTAATCCGTGCAATCCGTGAAATCCGTGTTCTATAAATGGCCGAAGGCCATACCGGTATTTATAATCGAACCAAATAACCGTGTATAAAATTTATTTTATCAGTGGTGCCAACGGCACCTGTGGTTATAAATTAGTAACCACAGTTGCGCATAGCGCAAACACAGACTTCATACAAAGATCCGAGCAATCCGTGTTCATTCGTGTACTAAATGGCCGTAGGCCATACCGGTTTTATGTTACCACGAAGTTTCACCGATGGCCACGAATTTTTATGAACGGCCACGAATTAAATTTGTATTTTCATTCTTTATTTAAATTTAAAAAACCCAAAAGAGATCTTATGAAATTCATTCTGTTTATTGCCATTGCTTGCTTATACTTATCATGCAAAAATGAAATAAAAAACGAAACCAAGCCCAGAATACCCAAAGAATATACAGCCAATCAGTTTTACGATAATCTTTCCGTGTCCGGAACAGGATTTAATGCCGATGAAACAAAAGTATTGACGGCAAATAACAGCACCGGCATATTTAATGTGTACGAAATAAACCTGGCTGATCAATCTACAACCCCCGTAACGAAATCTGTTACTGAATCAATCTTCCCGGTAGATTATGTACCGGGCACAAATGAAATAATATATTCTTCCGACCAGGGAGGTGATGAAAATGCACACCTGTATAAACTAAAGGTGGGTGATACGACAGCCATAGACCTTACACCCTGGAAAGGATCCGCCAATAATTTTATGCGATGGTCAGCGGATAAAAAATCCATGTATATAACCAGCAATAAGCGGGATCCTCGTTACTTTGACCTTTATAAATTGGCTTTGAACCAACCGACTCCAACATTATTATACCAAAATGATTCGGCATACGACATTGGCATCATCAGTAATTCGGAGCGATACCTGGTACTAATCAAATCGATCACTACCGACAAAAATGAAATGTATCTGTATGATAGAAATGCCAAATTGTATCAGCGACTCAGCAACGACCATGAGGCAAGCTGGTATCCGGCAGTAATGGAAAATAACGATAGCATATTGTATTATACTGCAAATGATGGAAATGAATATTCCAGAATAATAAAATATAATATCAACTCAAAATCAGCTACTACTTATTTTGAAGATAAATGGGATGTGTTGGGCATGTCACTAAGCGAAAACGAAAACCTGCATACGCTGTTTATCAATGAAGATGGCAAAAACAAATTGATGGTGTTTGACCATAAGACCAACAAGGCTATTCCATTACCCGGCATTGAGGATGCATCTATTAATAATGTAATCATCTCACCAAAGGAAAAAAACCTGTTACTTTCAGTAGGCAGCAGCACTAGTCCTAATAATTTATATACCTATTCATTGGAATCCAAAAAACTGGATCGGCTCACCAATACCCTAAATAAAGAAATAGACGAAAACGATCTGGTCAAAGCGGAAATAGTAAGATTCAAATCATTTGATGGCCTGGAAATACCGGCAATTTATTATAAACCATTGCAGGCTACTAAAACCAATAAAGTAGGTGCCCTGGTATGGGTGCATGGTGGTCCGGGAGGACAGAGCAGGGTGGGATTTAGCAATTCAATACAACACCTGGTAAACAAGGGATACGCCGTATTGGCTGTAAACAACAGGGGCAGCAGTGGATATGGAAAGACATTTTATAAAATGGACAATCGGGATCATGGCGGAGCAGACCTTAAAGATTGTGTATGGGGTAAAAAATGGCTCGCGCAACAGGAATACATAGATACCAACGCTATTGGTATTTACGGTGGCAGCTATGGTGGTTGTATGGTATTGAATGCCCTGACCACCTATCCTGAAGAGTTTAAGTTGGGGGTAAATTTGTTTGGAGTTGCTAATTGGATTCGCACCTTGCGCAGTATACCTCCATATTGGGAGTCATTCCGAAAAGCTTTGTATGATGAAATTGGCGATCCATACTCGGCTGACAGTGTCAGGATAAAAAACATTTCTCCATTGTACAACTATCAAAAAATAAACAAACCATTGATTGTATTTCAGGGTGCCAATGATGTACGCGTACTGCCGATAGAGAGTGATGAAATAGTGGCCGGTGTAAAGAAAAATGGTGTTCCTGTAGAATATGTTGTATTTAAAGATGAAGGACATGGATTTGTAAAAAAAGAAAACCAAATCACAACCTCTCAGAAAACACTTGAATTTTTAAATACGCATATGAAAGTGGGAAATAAAATAAATAATTAAAGATCCCGTAAATCGGCCTTTAGGTTGTTAAAAAAAATATTATCTAAGAGAAGCAAATGAAAATGATGAAATAAATAAACAAGATCCCGTAGAACGGCCTTTAGGCTGTTAAAAACATATATTATATAATTGAGAAACAAAGGAAAAAAAAATAAATAGCAACAGGCTGAAGCCTATTCTACGGTTAAAAAAAATATTATCTAAGAGAAGCAAAGGAAAATGATGAAATAAATAAGCAAGATCCCGTAGAACGGCCTTTAGGCTGTTAAA
>CAYNIG010000089.1:11094-16146 GCA_964396995.1 uncultured Saprospiraceae bacterium
CAACAGGCTGAAGCCTATTCTACGGTTAAAAAAAATATTATCTAAGAGAAGCAAAGGAAAAAGAAAAATAAATAAGCAACAGGCTGAAGCCTATTCTACGGTTAAAAAAAATATTATCTAAGAGAAGCAAATGAAAATGATGAAATAAATAAGCAACAGGCTGAAGCCTATTCTACGGTTAAAAAAAAATATATTTAAAAGATTTAATTTTATGGATCGATTCAAATTACATGGCTGTGATATCAAAAAAAGAAATAGCAGGTTATTATTTGGTTTATTTCTAATTATAGGGCTACAATCACTACAATCACAAATTGCACTGCCCCTATACGACAAAGGCATTCCCAATAATAAGGCCCAAATCAACGCAACTGAAATTGAAAACTCGGGAAAGTTAAGTGATGGCCGATCCTTAAAATTTATCAGAAAAATAATTACACCCGAAATTTACGTATACCTGCCCAAACCAAATATTAAAAATACCGGCAAAGCAGTGATCATATGCCCGGGAGGCGGATATACTGGATTGGCCATAGATCATGAAGGACACGAAATAGCACAAAAACTAAATGAATACGGCATCGCCGGTATTGTACTCAAATACAGATGCCCGGATACAAGTATTGTAGAAAACAAATCGGTAGTACCATTACAGGATGTCCACCGCGCGATTCAAATGGTAAAATCCAATGCAGCGAAATGGAAGATTAAAACAAATAAAATCGGTATCATGGGATCATCAGCTGGTGGTCATCTCGCCTCTACTGCTGCTACTCATTATCTTCATACCGATGTTCCGAATCCGGAAAAAACAAATCTTCGACCAGACTTTGCCATTTTAAATTATCCGGTGATCAGCTTTGCAGACAGTGTCACTCATAAAGGGTCCAGGTCAAACTTAATCCAGCAGGGAGAAAATATAGATCCTGCGCTTGTAGAAAAGTACAGTAATGAACTGCAGGTAAATGCCAATACTCCACCGGTATATATTACCCATGCCGTAGATGACAATGTAGTACCCGTAGCCAATACCCTTTTGTTTATTGCCGCCTGTCAGCAATACGGAGTGCCGGTAACATCATTTTTTTATAACAGGGGTGGTCATGGTTATGGAATAAAAAACCCAACAGCGAAAAAACAATGGATAGATGATTGTATTCAATGGATACGGGGGAGGTAGGTAATGTACGATGTTATATATACGATTTAGGATGTAATATGATTTTAATTTATTCTAGTTAGAATTAAATAATAATCCAGTACCCAAATGCCAGAAAAGATTTAAAAGGAAACGATTTAAAAAAACTTTTCTATTAGTCTTCGAATAAAACCTTTGTCCGATTTAACAGGCGATGCGGTAGGTAATTTTGCCTCTTCATTTGGTGGCCACAAAGTACTTATGGTACCCGGATGATAAAAAGTGATGGTCACCAGCCGGTATGACTGTTTCGCTCCGGCTTTTATGGGTTCGATCCCATACCATGATTGATTTGACCGAATAATTAATACAGAATGTCCTGCAATGGGTAATACCCGGGTAAAAACATCGTCGCGGTTGTTTGAATTTAATATAGACAGGCATCCCCCATGGCTATCGTCCCAGTCTTCATTAAAAAATAATATATGACTGAGTATATAATCAGGTGTATTCACATGGGGTACTATCGAAGCACCATGCCTATAATGAAATACATTTACTTCCATTGGTACCGTGCTGAGATCCCGTTTATACAGAATACTTAAAGCATTTCTGTAATCGGGGGCCAATAAATCTCGGGACAAATTCAACCACGAATCTCCAAGATTTTGTTCAAAAGAAGCAGAAACTTTGCCCATACCGATCAGGTTTCTGCATTCATACTCATAAGTTTTATCCCCGTCATATCCAATTACAGATTTAAAATGATCCATTGGATACTGGGCTGAGAGTTTTTCTTTATCAGATGAGGAGAATAAATCATCTATAAATCCCCATTCATAAGGATTGGATTCGATCCTGGCCTTTTTGATACTGTCAAAATTTATCATAGCGCAGATTTTAATATATACTGATGCTCCCTCAATATTTGCAGATCTGCATTGATTAAGCCGGAATAATCAGGCTTTTTACCATGGTCAAAAAGGTGCGTAAGCTCGGAAATAGTTTTAAAAGTATATTCCATCAATCCGCGGTCTTCCATAAAAAATTGATTCTTTTCGTATATGTTTGCCAACAGGAAGGGAATATTATGAGCAAAAGCAAAGATAGCCCCGTGAAGGGAATACGATATCATTTGAGATAGTTGACCGATGATGGTAAAAAGCTGTACAGATCCCATGGTGGGTAAAAGAGTGCATCCTTCACCTATTTGTTCTACTATAGGTTTAAACACCGTATAATCATTTCGGTATAAGGTAATGGGTATAAAAGCAATTTGATTTCCCCGGACAATCAAGGCCCGGCACCAGTCCACAAACTGATTCATTTCTGAAACAGAAAACATTTCAGGGTAAATATGAATACCTATCGTTTGAGGTTTTATTCTCAGCTTATACTTTTGATCATCTTCCAGTAGCATGGTAGTGCAGGGTACAATGGATACAGTATCAATATAAGATATTTTTTCGCGATCTCCTTTGCTCCGGACAGATACATATTGGTAATCATTTAAATAATAAAGATCTTTTGGATATCCATGTATACCCATAGCATTTAAAATGTGTTTACCTTCAATACGAAATTGATTATATACAGAACCCGGAGTTCGTTCACGGATAAGATGACCACCTCCTATTATAATGCGGTCGTATTTATTAGTATCCGAATTAGAGTATAGTTCCCGATAATCCGTATTAGCCGATTGAAGTATTTTTTTTACACTTATGCCGATTGCTTCATCTCCGCTATTACCTGAAAAATTATCAAACGCAATACCGATCATTTACTTATAATTTTGAAATTAATAATAAATTATTTGTGCTAATTAAGGCATTATAAGCTTGCCGGGGAACCCTATTAATAAGTAGGTGTCATATTATCATCGATGCATATAATAAAATGAGCTTTATTCTTATTTTCTTTGGAAAGTGTATTAATGTCTTTTTGATGTAATGTAGTGATGGTGGCATATTGCAGATCGGGTTTCTTTCTTTTAAGGTACCAGATGATGCCTTCGTGATTTTCGCTATGGTAAGATCCATTATAATGAATAAACTGCGTGCCGGCTTTCATATTGGTATATATAAAATGGGCCATGGTCGCATCTTTGATGGCTTGCGCTTTGGGTAGATTGGGCCCGCCATGGCCTGCCATCATAGTGAGCATGTTTTTATACCCCGGCAATTCTGCATCGTATTCAATGGGAAGAGGCGCTATCCATTTTTTTACCGGATTCGGTAAGGTATCGAGTGATTCCAATCCCTGCCGGGCCACCTGGGATGCATATTTTCGCGGAATATTGGTCGCTACGAAGGGCCATTTATTCTTTTTCGCCAGGTCAGTTAACGGGGCATAGTCTGTAAAATAATTTTTCCACAATCGGGCCGTGGAGTCGAGTTGTTTGGCAGTTATTTCCCCGGTGATATATTGGTTTAGTTGTGCTTGATTGTCTGCCTCAAACATTTCTGCTCCCAGTACCAGTGATTTTTTTTTGCCCAGATCATTGGTGATTTCGTATTCCATCCAGTGTGAGATGGGATCATTATGCAATTCTCCAATAAAAATCACTTCTTTATCTGCTACTTTTTTAATCATCTTTTCATAGGATGTTTTTTTCCCTTTTGCATTATAAATGATATAGGCTTGTTTTTTTTGGGCAAAGGAAAAAGCGATGCTCGCGATCAGGAAAGACAGCGTAAAAATTAATTTCATAGTTGCAAGTATAATGAAAATGAGGGTAATAGAACCACTAAGGACACGAATTAGCACTAAGATAATTTTAATTCATGTAATTCGCGCTATTCGTGTTCTAAAAAGGCCGAAGGCCATAATGTTGTTTATTTAACCACGAATTTACCCGAATGGCCGCGAATTAAAATTCACTTGATTCAATTCGTGTAAATCCGTGTAATCCGTGCAATCCGTGTTCTATAAATGGCCGGAGTCCATACCGGTATTTATTAACCACGAATTTTCATGAATGGCCACGAATTAAAAATTCAATAGAAGGCGATTCGAACCAAGTCTAAGTTGTTGCATACTAAAAACCACAAGTGCCTTTGGCACCACAGATTGCATACACAGTTTGATTCGGACCAATTAACCATGAATAAAATTTATTTTATTTATGGTATCCCCGAATTAGAATATACTTGATTCAATTCGTGTAAATCCGTGTAATCCGTGCAATCTGTGTTCTATAAATGGCCGAAGGCCATACCGGTATTTATTAACCACGAATTACACGAATGGCCACGAATTAAAAATCAATAGAAGACAATTCGAACCAAGTCTAAGTTGTTGCATACTAAGACCACAGGTGCCTTTGGCACCACAGATTGCATACACAGTTTGATTCGGACCAATTAACCGTGAATAAAATTTATTTTATCTGTGGTGGCCCCGAATTAGAATATACTTGATTTAATTCGTGTAAATCCGTGTAATCCGTGCAATCCGTGTTCTATAAATGGCCGGAGGCCATACCGGTATTTATTAACCACGAATTACACGAATGGCCACGAATTTAAAATCAATAAGAAGGCGATTCGAACCCAAGTCTAAGTTGTTGAATACTAAAACCACAGGTGCCTTTGGCACCACAGATTGCATACACAGTTTGATTCGGACCAATTAACCGTGAATAAAATTTATTTTATCTGTGGTGGCCCCGAATTAGAATATACTTGATTTAATTCGTGTAAATCCGTGTAATCCGTGCAATCCGTGTTCTATAAATGGCCGGAGGCCATACCGGTATTTATTAACCACGAATTACACGAATGGCCACGAATTAAAAATCAATAGAAGACAATTCGAACCAAGTCTAAGTTGTTGCATACTAAGACCACAGGTGCCTTTGGCACCACAGATTGCATACACAGTTTGATTCGGACCAATTAACCGTGAATAAA
>CAYNIG010000090.1:0-4247 GCA_964396995.1 uncultured Saprospiraceae bacterium
CCTGCCGGAGCAAAGGGTATTTGGCAATTTATGAAACCCGTTGCTGAATCCTATCAATTGGAAGTGAGTGAAGAAGTAGATGAACGCTACCATTTTGAAAAAGCCACTGAAGCTGCCTGCAGACATATATTGCGATATAAACAGCGATTTGGTACGTGGACTCTGGCGGCCGCTGCTTTTAATGCCGGTGAAGGCAATCTAAATAAAGAACTTACCCGCCAGGGTGAAAATAATTATTATGATCTGAATATCAATGACGAAACCTCACGGTATTTATTCAGGCTGATAGCCATGAAAGAAATCATTGAAAATCAAAGTGATTTTGGTTTTTTTATTGATCCGGCTGAAAAATACAATCCCATCAGTACCCGTAAGATAGAAGTAAACTCCACTATACCTAACCTGGGTGACTGGGCACGGAATAAAGGTACATCATACCGGATGCTCAAAGCATTGAACCCATGGCTAAGGACTACTACTTTGACTCATAAGACGAATAAAGTTTATACAATAGAGGTTCCCAGATAAATGGCTTTTCATTTATTGCCTTACCAAAAGTCACTTCAGAATGAAGCCGATTCTAAAACCAAAACTAAAAGATCCTTATTGTTTTGCATTTAATTTTAGTTGCCTTGAAAATCAGAATCTTATTTGGAGCATTGAAAATTAAAATAAGGTCAAAAATGCATAAACCGTTTTAACCTTAATATTGTGATCTAATGTTGCATACTACCGTTTTCCTATAAGCTGTGGTAAAGCAACAACAACATTCTATAAAAAACAGCAATATGAAATTTTTTTCATCGACTATTTTCATTTTATTGATATCAGTGCAATCAGTCTATACTTGTTCTTCTTTTGTACTGAAGAATGGAAAGAAAGTGTTGCTGGGGAAAAACTTCGATTGGACTTTTGACCAGGGATATATTATTAAAAATATAAAAAATATATTCAAAGTGGCTTATTGTACCCATGATGGATCGCCCGCAGTCTGGACCAGCAAATACGGGAGCGTCACTTTTAATCAAAACGGAAAGGAAATGCCCTATGGCGGAATGAATGAAAGAGGATTAGTGGTGGAAATGCTTTGGATGGAAGATACTCAATTTAATATCTCTGATGATAAATCATACCTGAATGAATTGGAATGGATACAATACCAGTTAGACAACTTTCAATCAATAGACGAAGTGATCAGCAATTTGGATTCCTTTAAAATATATCCGATTAAAGGGAAAATCCATTATTTATTGGCAGATTCCTTTGGAAAATCCGTAATTATTGAATACATAGACGGTAAAGCAAAAACGTATACGAAAGGATATAACTCTTGTCAGGCAATCACCAATAAACCGGTGGCCTTTTCAGAAAAATATATTGAGAATACCAAAGGGATTCCAAAGAAAAATACTTCTACTACGTATCGATACCACAAACTTGAAAAACAAATCAGAGATTTAGAAGACCCGGATGACTTTTCTGAAACGACAGCATTTAAGATGTTGAAAAACGTGAGAATACCTGAAGGAAATTTTAAAACCGTGTGGTCTATAGTGTACAACCTGGAGTATAAAACCATTTCCTTTTTTTCCCACTCGCATAAGAGAATCAAACATATCAATCTGAACAATATTGACTTTGAACAAAAATTAGGTTACATCAATATTAACCAGGATCTGGAGACCAACCTGGACTCTAATCTCAAGCCATTTACCGAAAACGAAAATAGGGAGATAACCTCGGCTTCTCTCATGCATCTTGGATTTGACAGAGAGTTATCTAAAGAAATTAGCGAACATCAATTCAATCAAAACCAGGTAAAAACATCTTATTTCTCGCAAAATTATTTTCACTTTGATTTCCGCATTCCGCTTGTTGAAGCAGGAAAACGGTTGGTTTTTGTGGTGACGGATTCTGAAGAGAATTTCAATAAAAAGGTAGCGGTTACGGGAGGATATCTTATGGGTACAACTGCAATAGGTACAGCAATCAGGCATATTTACGGATTAAAAAACGGTACCTATTCCATGATTGCACTCATTGATATAAATAGAAATGCTGAACTTGATTTTGACCACACTAATAAAGCGATTGAGAAATACGCAACATTCAGTAAGTTTATTCCAATATCAATGGCAGAAATCACCTTCAGGAATACTTCAGATTATTTTACAAGGGACAATGCTAAATGGACCATAGAATGGAGATAAAATCCATGCACCTAAATAAGCAGGTGATAAGCCGACCGGGATAGCTATGGATTCCATCTTAACTACCGCGTCGAAGCTTTGCAAATCCGTCCAAAGCATCGAGAATAATAACAATCAATTATCCTAAACAAGCTATAGGCATTTTACAAAATGGGTTCTCATTGTTTTTTAAACAGACATTTTAGATGGTCTGAAATTATTTGTCGATTGTCTGCAATTATCCATTGTTCACAAAAGAATTAAATATTTCCCAATCTTATTGAGTATTAAAAAAAAGATGAAATAAGCATTATGCTTTTTCAAGATGTACAATTAGCAAAAGAGCATTACCCGGAACTCAGGCTGATAACGGAGAATGCAAATGCAAAATGAAGTAAATGCAAAAATTTCTGCATCCTATAAATTGCGGCACAGGTATTAAAATCATATTCTTAAAGTTTATCTGTTTTTTAATTTATTTATTTGGAATTTGTTTTTTTTTCACTCATTGCGATCCGATGAAACCAGAGAGGAATGCAGTCGATTTTGAAAAGGAAAAAGCAGCAATAAAAACTCTTACACCGAAAGAAACCGAATCGAATTACGATCAGAGATTTTGAAACATGGAGGAGTACCTATCTGCAGTCACTTGCTTTCCGAAAGTTTGGCTACTGGAAAACGCAAAAATTTTGTTAATTTTCTTTCCATTTTTTTAATTTTAATTAACCCGGGTAAATTCTTATAAACCACATATACCAAAATGAAAATTTCAATTCTTCTTTATTCACTTGCGCTAATTATACAAGGGTATACCTCCGATGTTCTTTTTTCAGGAAGCCTGCAATCAGCAAAGCCGGTGTTTAAAAATAGGGGAGGTCCTGGATTGGATAGTATTTCTGCGAAAAAAGCATTCGAATTATATAAAAGGTATTGCTCGGTTTGCCATGGCAGGGACCGTGAAGGATATGGTGCAGATAATGCTCCGTCTTTACGTTCTCATTCACTGATAGCAACTACCCAGATCCCAAAGTCCAGCCATAATTTCCTGGTTCACACTATTGCATATGGCCGATCGGGAACTGCTATGGCTCCATATTTAAAAGAACAGGGCGGACCGCTGGATGAAGAGGATATAGAAATGCTGATTGCATGGCTGCGTGAGCAAAGCGGAGTAAAAAAACCTATAGAAATGTCCACAGACCCGGTTATGGGAAATGGGTCGATCGGGAAAAAGCTCTATGCCAAACATTGTATTTCCTGTCATGGCGCTAACGGAGAAGGTATCAGTGCACCAGCCCTGGCAAACCCATTATTCTTAGCGACGGCAAGTGATGCTTTTATCCAATATACTATTTCAGAAGGGCGGGATGGTACGCCTATGTCGGCATACAAGGATAGTATTAGTAAGATGGAAATAGAGGGACTTACGGCTTTTATAAGATCACGGGCCTCCGGCTGGAATGCGCCTACTGCAATTAAAATCACAGAACCTCGCCCTGAAAACTATGTATTAAATCCAAATAAAAAGGCTCCAACTTTTGCTCTACGGGAGGGACTTTACTTATCAGCAGAACAACTTCTTAAAGCCATAAAGGACAGTGCCCGGCTTATCATCCTTGATGCAAGATCGAAAGCGGCCTGGCATCAGACCCATATCCCGGGCTCTATTTCCATTCCATATTACCAGGATCCGGATAGTTTTCTTAAACTTTTCCCCAATGATGGAACATGGATCGTTGCCTACTGTGCATGCCCTCATGCAGTTTCTACCAGTGTTGTTAATTCACTCAGACGACAGGGGTACAAAAACACGGCTGTCATGGATGAAGGTATATTGGTTTGGGCACAGCGTGGTTATCCGGTAAAGTTTGGACAAGGAAATTAGATTATTGAATTCATCTTTTGTAGGTATCATCTTTGGCGTACAGCCATTGAATATCTCCAACAAAGTAGTTAGTATTTCATAATAGAATTTCAGCCATTTAAAATGTGAATCAGCCAGATCTTGGTCTACCTTGAAAAGTTTGAAAATAAATCAGAAGCCCTAAGTAGAGAGCG
>CAYNIG010000090.1:4347-16078 GCA_964396995.1 uncultured Saprospiraceae bacterium
CACTTCTTTAAAATCAGCTATAAAGCCGGTGGGGTGGATGAGTGGCTGAAATCAATCCCCAACGGAGTTGGGGACTAAACCGTAGAACGGGCTCAACCAAAAATATACTATTTGAATATAAGAATGTCCAGATACATATTACTTTAAATTGATGTACGTTTATATAATACAATCCTCTCAAGATCTGAGTTATTACAAAGGATTTACACATGATTATATAAAAAGAATTCAGAATCACAATTTGGGATTGTCAAAGTACACCTCTCGTAAAACCCCTTGGGTCTTGGTCTACCTTGAAAAGTTTGAAAATAAATCAGAAGCCCTAAGTAGAGAGCGAGTCTTGAAAAAATATAGCCATTCTCAGATACAGGCATTAATTGATTCTCCATCCAATATATGTAAAGGATTGGTCGAGGACTGGATGAAAACAATGACTGACTCAACTAAAGTCTAAAGAAATTCGAAATCTCTTCTTCTTTAGTTTTCAATTAAAAATCATACATTTGCACTTCTTTAAAATCAGCTATAAAGCCGGTGGGGTGGATGAGTGGCTGAAATCAACGGTTTGCTAAACCGTCGTACGGGCTTAAACCTGTACCGAGGGTTCGAATCCCTCCCTCACCGCTTCATTTTCAATATGTTACATTAAGTTCATTTTATCCTTTTCTATGGGCAAGAAACAATCCGAGACACCTGAAATGACTTATGAGGCGGCCAAATCAGCGTTGGATAAAATCGTTCGTGAAATTCAAAGTGAAAATACTTCCATTGACCTTCTTGCTGAAAAAATAAAGCAAGCTCAGGATCTGATTACATTTTGTCAGTCTAAACTAAGAAATATAGAAGCGAAAGTAAAAGGTCTGATCGGGGATGAAGAGGAATAAAACTTTTCCTATTGCAGAATAAAGCCCTTTTAATTTTAACTTTAGAGGTAGCTTTAAAAAAAAGGCTTCAATCATCTTTTGGTTTCACTGATTTAATAAAAGGTTAAAATATAGGGAGTTATTCAAAAAGTAGGCTTGTCGATGAAGATAGGCAGAGTTTTTTGATTCAGGCGAAGTTTCGGCATTGACATTCAGGCCCAGGAAGAATAAAAAGGTGCAAAAGGGGTTGGCTCCCCAGTAAATCCCCCATTTGAGGGTAGGGGTTTGATTTAGTTTTTCCTTTATTTTGCCAGGGAGAAGGTTTTTTTTAAGTGTTCCTTGAAATTATTTATTTCACCGATATTTGACTCATTAAAATTTTAAAGAAAAATGCATTATTCAACTAAATTCAAATTATTTTTTTCATTTGCGGTTTTTGTGTGTAGTTTCCTTGTTATTCATGCACAATCCACCTCAAACCATGGTAATAAATTCGAGCAATTGGGAGGGTTATTACCCACTCCAAATGAATACCGTACTGCAAGCGGTGCTCCCGGCACTAAATATTGGCAACAGCGAGTGGATTATGATATCAAATGTGAGTTGGATGAAGACAATCAAAAACTAACTGGTTCAGAAACCATTACTTACTTTAATAATTCACCGGATGTACTTACATACCTATGGCTTCAGTTAGATGAAAATCAGCATTCGAGTGTAAATAATGCCAATTACCAAAATGCAAGTACAATCCAACCCGTTTTGACCGATCAGGTATTGGATATGGTGGAAGAAAGAAAATCAGATAATGGTTACGGTCATAAAATATCAAAAATTACCGATGCATTAGGTAAACCACTCAAATATACCCTCAACAAAACGATGATGCGGGTAGATCTGCCTACACCAATCAAACCAAATACCTCATTTGTCTTTAAAATTGATTGGAGCTATAAAATAGTTGATCGTGTCAGTTTTAAATTCGGAGGCGGCAGGGGAGGATATGAATATTTTAAAGATGATGGTAATTATCTCTTTACTATGGCTCAGTGGTATCCCCGTCTATGCAAATATGGTGATGAAATAGGCTGGCAAAATCATCAATTTACAGGTACAGGTGAATTTACCCTGTCATTTGGCAATTTTAAAGTACAAATGACAGTTCCGGCTGATCATGTAGTCGGATCTACCGGGGAGTGTCAAAACTATGCAACCAACCTGACCGCTGAACAAAAATTGCGTTGGCAAAAAGCTCAGACATCTAAAGAGCCAGTCATGATGGTTACACTGGAAGAAGCATTAAAAGCATCAGCTTCGAAATCCAAATCAAAAAAGACATGGATTTTCAAAGCAGATAATGTTCGTGATTTTGCCTGGACATCATCACGCCGTTTTGTCTGGGATGCTATGCCAATAGATATCAATGGAAAAAAAGTAATGTGCATGTCGTTTTACGGAAAAGAGGCTTATCCGATTTATAATAAATATTCAACAAAAGCAGTGGCCCATACCATAAAGACTTACTCCGATTTTACTATTCCCTATCCGTATCCCGTGGCTCAATCGGTAGAGGCAGCCAACGGAATGGAGTATCCAATGATTTGTTTTAATCCGGGTCGTGCTGAACCTGATGGAAGTTATTCGGAAGGGGCCAAAAAAGCTGCATTATTGGTCATCATTCACGAGGTAGGTCATAATTTTTTTCCAATGATTGTAAACAGCGATGAAAGACAATGGACCTGGTTAGACGAAGGATTGAACTCGTACATGCAGTACATTACTCAGGAACTTTGGGACAATAAATTCCCATCAGACGATGGCACCCCACTGGCAATCAAAGATTATATGGCATGGCCTAAAGACAGATTGGAACCCATCATGACCAACTCCGAAAATATAATTGCATTTGGATTTAATGCATATACTAAAGTCGCTACCGGCTTGAATATATTACGCGAAACCATCATGGGCCGTGAACTGTTTGATGCTGCATTTAAAGAATATGCCCGGAGGTGGGCATTCAAACATCCCACTCCAGCTGATTTTTTCCGTACAATGGAAGATGCCAGTGGAGAAGATCTGGATTGGTTTTGGAGAGGATGGTTTTATAGTATCGATGCCTGTGATATTTCAATAGATACGATAAAATATGCCAAGGCTGATGTAAACAGTATGCCCAGCCGGCCAGCAGATACATTTGAATACCGACCTCTTGCCAAACCGCTCGTAAATGCCTACGAAGATTTATCCAAGATCAGGAACAGACAAGATCCCAAGATTAAGTTTGTAACAGATCAGGATACAACGCTGCGGGATTTTTATTGGAAATACGACCGTGAAGTAGAAAAATACGACACCACCAAGTATAAAGTAGTCCTGCCTGCCTTTCAGGAGCCACTTTCAGACGAAGACAAAAAGAAATATGAAAATAAGCATATGTATGAGCTCACTTTCAGTAACAAAGGTGGTCTGGTAATGCCTATAATACTCGAATGGAAATACAAAGATGGGAGCACTGAAATTGAGCGCATTCCTGCTCAGATTTGGAGGAAAAATGAAAATAAAATCACAAAGAGTTTTATAAAAAATAAAGAAGTGGCTAGTGTAAAGCTCGATCCATATAAAGAGACAGTCGATATAGATGAAGCTAATAACAGCTATGGTGATACCAAGCCAATACCCGAGCCCAGCAGGTTTAAAGTCTTTAAACAAAAACAAAATCCGACTAAATCGACCAATATAAATCCTATGCAAAAAGCAATGGAGAAAGCCAAAACCTAAGTTCATATCATTTAATTGGATTTCAGACTCAGGAAAAGCCACAAAGAATGATTTCGATGTGGCTTTTTTAATTGCAAAAAAAGTCTATATTTGCAGCCGCTTTAATTGAGAATTAGCTGAAAATCTTGATTTTATATTGAGCGCGGGAAGTAGTTCAGCCCGGTAGAATGCCTGCTTTGGGAGCAGGAGGCCGCAGGTTCGAATCCTGTCTTCCCGACTGAAAATGAAAGGGTTACAAGATGGTTTCTTGTGACCCTTTTCTATTTTATTTTATTACGAATATTTTTAAATTCCTGTAGATTACCTTAAATAAACCATTTATTGGTGACCAGGCTACTCTCCCCCTACGATCCCATCGTACAACCATTCCGCTAAAGCTTGGCGGTTGGTAGGGTAAAGGAATCGTTTTTGATCGGCTTCGTTTTGCATATTACCCAATTCCATATACACTGTAGCCGGTATGGTATTTCTCATTACGAATAAATTTCTGGCAGATACTGTGCCGGTATAGTCGCGGCCACTGAATTCTTCATATTTCTGATCAAGGGTTTTTCTAAGTCGTTTTGCAATAGCAAGACTGTATTTATTTTCTTCCTGGTAGTAGAAATACACATCTTTTCGCATATCCTCATGCCTCGAATCGATGTGTATGTGGGCAGCAATTTGATCTTTGTCAGCTACTCCTTTATTTCTGTATTTTCTGTACAAATCATTTACCGCATCCGTGGTCTGGGTAAGCCTTAGCCTTTGATTTAAAACCAAAGGATAACCGGTAATGCATTTTTCATCTTTATCTAATTTGAGATAAGTTTCGTTTCTGATGCCATCATCAGGGTCTTGCACTATGAGATGCACATTGGCACCCTGTTCCATGAGTTTACGGGCAAGCCTGAGGGTAATATCATAAGCATATTCATCTTCTGAAATATTTGACTCCCCACCATGAAATATTGTTCCCGGATCAGGGCCTCCATGACCACTTACCAAATAATAAACTTTGCCTTGCAGCTTATTATTCTCTATTCTGATTTCTTCAAAGTCAGGCCCAAAAATAGGTACGGTTCGGGTCTTGATTACAGATGATGCTGCCCCGGTATTTTCAGCTCCAATTTCCTCACGGTTGGCAGGAGTAAGAAACTCACTTTCACTATCTTGAATCTGCAATTTCTCCCGTCGGGCTGTGGCCGGTGCAATATTAGCAGGTTTTATCTCAGAATTAATCCTCACTGCAGGTATAGTGCTCTTAACTACATTTGAAGTTTTACTGTTTGCTGTGATTGCGACTGCCTTTTTAGAGGAAGTCGATCCACAATATATATCGCCATAGACCACCCATAAAACTTTGCTTTGAGTATAAGTCAATTTTCGGACTTTATTTTGATATATGGATTTATTATAACCGGCAATCTTTGCGGCCATTGTTTTGTTAATATTCGGGACTGAACTTAGAATACTTTTACCATTGTAATTTAATTTGAGCACCGGCAGTTGATATTGTTTGCCGATGAGCAATTTATTAATCGATTTGAGATTATTTAACTCTTTGAAATGGTTGATATTACAAGATGTTGGAGCAATACCAAATTTCCTGAAAATGCTGTACAGTCCATCGCCATTTCTAGCTTTTACCAGGACATAATTGCTGGCCTTAACCTCCAAAAAGGCCATTAAAAAGAGGATTAATGGAATTAATCTTCTGAGAGATAATGTAATAGTTAACAATTTCATAAGATTAAACTGTTGATTTGCAAATGTAAACAAATATCCTTTTATCGTAATATGTAATTCAATAAAAATGCCAAAATTTCTTAATTTAACCTTTGGTCAAATTAATTTGTGTTAATTTTGCAATTCAGAATTTTATATGGTTCGAGAAATCATAGCTTTAGTGAAAAAGGATTTTATGTCCGAAGTTAAAAGCCAAGAAAGGATAGCAGGTGTGCTTCTTTACATTTTTGCCACTGTTTTAGTTCTCTTTTATTCATTAGTTAGAATTGAGCGATTTCATTGGGTAGGAATTATTTGGATTCTGATTGTCTTTCTTTCCATTACCACGGTCAGCAGTTCATTTGTAAAAGAAATAAAATACCGCCATTGGTATTATTATTCCCTGGTTCACCCACTATCAGTTTTCTTTAGTAAATTGATTTTCAATTTTTTATCATTATTGATTCTCAATCTGATTAGTATATTCTTATTGGAGATATTTTTTGACATTCCTGATTTTAATTGGCTTTTATTTGGCAATACTCTAATATTGTGCACTTTAGGTATTGCCTCTGTATTTACTTTTGTAGCTCTTATTTCAGGAAAGACCCAGGATCAAAGCACCCTTTTATCCATACTTGCCATCCCATTGATATTCCCGATTTTAATGTCAGGAAGTAGGTTGATGATGTCTGCTTTTGGTTTAATAAATGATTCCAACTATTCGGCAGATATGCTTAGTGTAGTTGCAATAAATACAGTATCTATTGGATTATCCATTATTTTATTTCCTATATTGTGGCGAGATTAAAAGATATGTTTAGCGGATTAAAATGGTGGAAGTGGCTTGTACTTCTAATTATGCCTTTTATTGTTTTGATGGGTTTTCTGGTACCATTGGGACAGGGAATAATAAGAGTGTCTCCCGGGGCATTAAAATCTGATCAGTCCAATAGCGTCGAAATCACTGGATATAATACCAGGTTTTTGGAAAATGAAAATATCACCGCCTGGCTTAAATTTAACGATCAGGTTTTACCATCAAGTAATGCTGTAATCAAATCGAATCAAGAGGCTGTATTTCAATTTGATATACCCTATATAAATGGGCAGTCAGAATTCATTGACCTTTCGTTAATCGTAAACACGAAGCAGGGTCCGCTGGTACTTCCATCTGCATTTAACCTGAAAAATAGCCTGGATAGCAGTTTTTCTTCTAAGGCATTCTGGTCTTCTAAATCACCTGAATTTCACCCTGAGACTAATTTTAATTATCCTTACCGAAATCTGATGGCTGAGACAATCAGACACACTTTTTTCCATGTTCCGCTTTGGTTTGCAATGACTTTTTTATTTATGACATCCTTGTTTTTTAGTATACGTAGTATTCGAAAAGGCATGACGATAGACAATAATAAAGTCATAGCTTTAGTATCGACAGGAATTTTATTTGGTGTACTGGGTACTGTAACTGGGATGTTTTGGGCAAAATATACCTGGGGCTCTTATTGGAGTTTTGATGTGAAACAAAATATGGCTGCAATCGCCTTACTTATATATGCTGGATACTTCTTATTGCGTAAAAGTATTTCAGATCCGGATGCCAGGAATCGGATAGGCAATATTTATAACATTTTTGCTTTTTGTATGCTTATCCCGTTGATTTTTATTATACCCAGACGGTATGATTCACTGCATCCGGGCAATGGTGGTAATCCTGGATTGGGGGGAGAAGACCTGGATAATACGATGAGGGTAGTATTCTATCCTGCAGTGATTGCTTATATATGTCTTGGATTTTGGCTTAGTGAATTAACCTACAGATATCAATTATTAAAAAATAAAACAGAAGACCATGCTTAGTCCTTTTAACTCTATCGGAACGATTCTCTATATATGGTTAGTTGAGGCTGACTTTATGCGTTCTATCGGTAAGATATACGTGGTGACCGCGGTATGCCTTATAGTTTGGTTAGGCATTGCATGGTATTTATTAAGATTAGACCAAAAACTCAGAAAGTTAGAAGACCAAATGAAATAATTCTAAATATGAAGATTGAAAACCAAATTAGTTTTTATGATTCGGTAAATCGCAATTTTGACAAAGCAGCAGAGCATACCCAATTCCCAAAAGGTCTGCTGGCACAAATCAAAGCATGCAATTCCGTATATCATATTACTTTTCCAGCCAAAATTGGTGGAGAGTATAAAGTAATTGAAGCTTACCGGGTTCAGCACAGCCATCATCGAATGCCTACAAAAGGAGGGATTCGATACAGTATGCATGTTAACCAGGAAGAAGTTATGGCATTGGCCTCGCTGATGACTTATAAATGTGCCATTGTTGATGTACCTTTTGGGGGGGCCAAAGGTGGGGTAAGAATTGATCCATCCAAACTTACTGCTGAAGAAAATGAACGTATTACGAGAAGGTATACCATGGAACTTATAAAGAAAAACTTTATTGGTCCTGGTATCGATGTCCCTGCGCCGGATATGGGTACAGGCAGCCGCGAAATGGCCTGGATATATGACACTTACATGACTTTTAAGGGTGGTGAGCCAGATGCTATCGCTTGCGTGACTGGTAAACCTGTAAATCAGTTTGGTATTCGGGGTCGTACTGAAGCAACTGGCAGGGGTGTATTCTATGGTGTAAAAGAATTTTGTGAAAATACAGAGGCCATGAAAGCCCTAAAACTTACTCCAGGTCTTAGTGGCAAGACTTTGGTAATACAAGGCTTGGGTAATGTAGGAAGCTACAGTGGTACGATATGCCAGGATGAAGGTGGTGCGGTAGTAATAGGAGTAGCGGAATACGAAGGATCTATTTACAACCCAAAAGGCATAGATATTCACGATCTTTTAAAATATAAAAAAGAGAATAAAACCATACTTGGCTTCCCCGGGTCCAAAACATTGAGGAACCGTCTTTCTGCACTTGAGATCGATTGTGATATCTTGATTCCAGCGGCCCTGGAAAATCAAATTACTGATCTCAATGCTTCCAGAATTAAAGCTAAAATTATTGCCGAAGCTGCTAATGGTCCGGTGACTTCCGATGCCGAGGAGACTCTGTTAAAAAAGGGAGTAAGTATAATACCGGACATGTATCTCAATGCAGGCGGGGTCACGGTATCTTATTTTGAATGGCTTAAAAATCTATCACATATGAGATTTGGCCGCATTGAAAAAAGATTTGACCAGCAATTGTATGGCAAACTCGTGGATACCATTGAAAATATGACAGGCAAAAGAATAGGAGCCAGGGAAAGAGATCTCATAGTGCATGGAGCGGACGAAATAGATTTAGTTCGTTCAGGCCTTGAAGAAACAATGGTCAGCTCTCTCAATCAAATACTTGAAATTAAGAACCAAAATAAGAAGATAAAGTCACTTCGAACCGCTGCCTTTGTATGCGCGCTGAACAAAATTTCAAGTGATTATGAAAATATGGGTGTGTTCCCATAATTAGGCGAGGAATTAATTTAAATATCTTATAAATTTTATTATTATGACGGATTACAGACTAGATAAGACGGATTACAAAATCCTTCGGATCTTACAGGAAAACTCTAAAATTACCAATTTAGATCTTTCCAAAACAATCGGTCTCTCTCCAGCTCCTACCCTGGAAAGAGTAAAAAAGTTGGAACAAGCCGGCATTATCGCCTCGTATCATGCAAAGCTGGATGTGAAAGCAATGGGTTTGCAGGTGAAGACTTTTGTTTTAGTATCTCTGAATTGGAAAAATCAGGATACTATGGATCGGTTCCTGGAAAAGATTAAAAAAATCGATGAAGTAATTGAAGTGTACATCATCACCGGGGAAGCAGATGCTTTGATTAAAATCATTTGCAAAGACATTCCTACCTATGAGCATATTCTTTTCAAAAAGCTATCCCAGATAGAAGAAATAGAAAGGCTTAAAAGCATGGTCACCCTCAGCACAGCAAAAGAATCAGAAGTGTTGCCTCTGCAATACGAGTAAGGCACTTGTTTTTATCTATGAAGTACTTTGCAGAATCATTCTAATGTATTCTGCAAGGTTTTTTTGGGCTCAATTGATCTGCTATGAATAATAAAGCTGGTTCGTTGCTGTGGAAAGTCTATCTTGAAAGCAGCGATTCCAATGCCCCGGTTTATTCTTACCTTTTTGGCACTATGCACAGTGCTTCCATTCAGGCCTGGTCTCATATGGAAGCTATCAAGCCCATTATTTTAAAATGTGCTCATTTTTTTGGTGAAACCAGTGAAGAGGGATTGGCGCCAAAAGGTAAAATTTGGGACTTACCCGAAGACTGGCAAGGCAGCAGACACCTGGTCGGTAAAAAAAGGTTTGAGAAAATCAACAGGCTTTTGGTGCGACAGTACAATCTGCATTTGGAAAGATTGGACCCAATCCCACCGCTTATGATCATGTCCATTATTAGTGAATCCATGATGTGTCACCGGCAAGGCAATATTGCAATATTGGATCAGGAACTTTGGCAGTTCGCAAAAAAACTAGGTATACCTGCTGAGGGGATAGAGTCAGCAAGGGAACAATTTGCAATATATTCGCAAATTCCTTTTTTATACCAGTGCAGGCAATTGAAAAAAATGCTTTTAAATCTATCCGGGTCGAGAAAAAATATTTTGATGTTGGCCAATGCCTATCAAAAAAATGATCCTGATACACTCTTCCGCTTGTCGAAAAAATCACTGGGAGAAGTAAGAAGAATTCTATTATATAATCGAAATAAAGTGATGGCAGCAAGGATATCACAAATTCTTAACAATAGGGAACCTAATTTTGTAGCCATAGGTGCTGCCCATTTACCCGGCACAAAAGGAGTCCTCAGATATCTAAAGTGCGAGGGTATACACGCTGAACCTGTTCCATTGAAAAATTGAAGTTCTGTTTGCAAGAAATGAAACTCAATAGATAAAATGGATAAACCTTTTGAACTTTTGATCGTTTAAAGAACTGAATTGTTTTAATACTACCTCCATTGGCATCGACTATTTTTCATTTTAGAATTGGTTTACTATTTTTTGTTAGTCTTTTTTGGAATGCCCTGTCATCCCAAAATTACACTATCAGCGGTTATATAAAGGATAGTGAAAACGGAGAAACTTTATTAGGCGCCAACGTATACGTTAAATCAAAACCCGAAACCGGCACGGCTACCAATAATTATGGATTTTATTCTTTGACATTGCCAAAAGGCGATTATGTATTGGTATTTTCTTATCTGGGATTCCAGGATCAGGAAAAATCGATCTCTCTTTCTGCCGATTTTAAATTGGATATCAACCTGAGTGCCGGGGTATTATTAAAAGAATTGGTGGTGGAAGAGAATAGCTCCATTGACCAGGTACAGAATACATCGATGGGTAGGGTCGAAATGAAAACAGAAGACATTAAAAAATTGCCTGCTCTATTGGGAGAAGTCGATGTATTGAAAGCCTTGCAATTTTTGCCGGGAGTATCGGCATCGGATGAAGGAAGTGCCGGATTTTACGTTCGGGGTGGAGGGGCGGATCAAAACCTGCTACTCTTAGATGAAGCACCCGTCTATAATTCTGGGCATCTTTTAGGCTTTTTTAGCGTGTTTAATAGTGATGCAATCAAAAATACCACTTTGATTAAAGGCAATATGCCGGCCTATTACGGTGGCAGGCTGTCAAGTGTTATAGATATTCAAATGAAAGAAGGCAATGATAAACATTTCGCTGCCGAAGGAGGAATTGGTCTGATAGCATCACGCCTTACACTTCAGGGGCCGGTAATAAAAGAGAAATCATCCTTTATTATTTCCGGTCGTCGTACTTATGCACTCGACTTAGCCCAACCAGCCATTAAAAAATCAGAATTTGCAGGTACCAATTATTATTTTTATGATCTGAATGCAAAATTTAATCATCGGTTTTCCAATAGGGACCGGATTTATTTTAGCGGTTATTTTGGGCGGGACATACTAAAATACAAATCCAATGAAAGGGGATTTAGCCTTAACATGCCATACGGCAATAATACAGCAACTATTAGATGGAATCATTTGATCAACGATAAGATGTTTATGAATGTGACCGGGCTTTACAACGGTTATGACTTTAGTCTTACGGGAGAACAGGATGTATTTGCATTTAAAATATTTAATGGAGTGAGGGACATCCAGGCAAAAATAGATTTTGACTACTATCTCAGTCCCACTCATTTCGTCAGGTTTGGATCAAATGTGATTCACCATCAGTTTACTCCAAATGTAATTAATGGCAGAAGTGGAGAGGTGGAGTTTACTAACGACTATCAACCAAAGTATGGTCTGGAATCGGCAATATATATGCAAGATGAAATCAAGTTAAATCGATATTTTACCATTAATGCTGGTTTA
>CAYNIG010000091.1:0-15901 GCA_964396995.1 uncultured Saprospiraceae bacterium
ATGAAGCATGCGGTATTCCAAGATTAGACGAACATATATTTAAATGTGGTGTTCATTCCTGGTTTTGTTACAATACGTACCCTCTGTATATGCTTTGGCATAATTATCAATTGGCAGCGAAATCCGGTACTTATTGCAATGACCCCTGGCCCTGGCTCTGCCTTAAAGATCACGATACTAAAATAGCAGATCTGTTGGACGACGATAAAAAATATTATGTACCTGTTTACGCAGGAGCAACCAATTTGATATTGAATCCGGATTATCCAATTGAAGCTGCCATATGTTTTCCCTTCTTTTACGATCCCAGAGGCACCAATGTCAGTGTAGCCTATGCTCCTGGCAACACATGCAGTAAACGATTGTATAATGATTGTATGATCAGAATGCTGGTAGACGACAAAACGCCACCGGTGGCAGAAAAACCAGTGGATAAATTCTGGTATTGTGATAATGTATCTTCCAACGAAGGCGATGTCTATGAATATGCCAAATGCAACGATGATAGTTATGAAGTGGATAATGGAAAGGATAAAATCTGTAAGGATCAATTTGGAAATCCTTATACTTATATTGAATCTTCGATTGAAAATGATGCTATTTACTCAGACACTATAAATGAAATTAATAAATACTATGGATGGTATGGATGCAATGTATATAATCCATCTCATGATGAACATGGAAACGAAATACCTTGTGAAAATCATGATTCCTGGGCCCCGGTTTATTGCCGAAGCTGGCTAATCCTGGATAAAAAAGATGCTGCAGGCAAGATCAATCCTAAACTAAAATTTGACAGTCCCATTTTAAAAAGCGGAGCCCCGGGAAGCAAAGCTCAGGAAGGCAGATTTTATATCTGGGATAATTGCTGGATAAATCCGCAAATGGACAGTAGTGATCAGGAATATTTTGATAATTGCGGTAATGGCTGGATAAAAAGAACCTGGAATGCAAAAGACAAATGCGGTAATACCGTGACAGTGGATCAGAAAATAGTCACCAAGCACAGATCGGATTTCGAAGTATTGTTCCCGGCTGATAAAATATCGGTCTGCGGAAATGCAGAAGACATTTCTCCTGATGCCATTGGCAGGCCTATGATCATGGATGATGAATGTGAATTAGTAGGAGTTAATTATGATGATCAGCGGTTTGATATAGTGCCGGATGCCTGCTTCAAAATCATACGCACCTGGAGAGTGGTGGATTGGTGTAAGTTTAATCCAAATCAGCAAGAGCGCGGCCAGGAGGTGATAGTGGACGACAGAAACGTAGCTGATGTAATTAAAAGACCCTGTGTGTACCGACATGTAAAAGATAATGGTGACGGCTTCATCTCTTACACACAAATCATTGTGGTAAAAGATACAATCCGGCCTGAGATCAACCTAAAAGATACTACCCTCTGTTTTTACGATAACAGTTGCTTTATTCAATCAATACATATCCCGTTTAGTGCTACCGATAATTGTACCAAAAACGAATTTCTGTCCTATCGGTACGAAATAGATGAAAATCCTTCGGCAGGTGATCTGACAAATAAAAAATACAATAAGGGGAGTATAGATAAGTCTACTTCCAATATTAAATCTTTGACTTCAACTCAGAAAGTAGGAACTTCTCTGGTCCATGTCATCGCAGAAGATAATTGTGGTAATGAAGACACCTCTTCCTTTGTGCTGACAATAAAAGATTGTAAAAAACCAACTCCCTATTGCTATCACGGAATTGCCACGGTAGTGATGCCCACTACGGGTACAATAAAAGTATGGGCTAAAGATTTCAACGCAGGTAGCTTTGATAATTGCACCCCTAATGATAAATTGAAATTTCATTTTGGTAAGGATATCAAGGATAGTTGCCGAATATTTGATTGTAAAGACATCCCCAATGGGGTAGCCTTTACTGCACCTATTGATATTTATGTAACCGATGAAGCAGGCAATTCTGATTTTTGCCGCACTCTGATAGATATACAGGACAATTCAGGAAATGTCTGTGAGAATGCAAAAAGCATAGCAGGCAGTATTTCCGGTTCAGTAAAAACAAAAGCGGATGTTCAGATTGAAAATACATTGATAGAAGCCATTGCAACTAGTACCTATCCGGGATACAAGACCACAGCCAGTGGTCAGTATGCCTTCACCAATATTCCATTAAAGTCAGCCTTAAGCCTTACAGCATCCCGGAATGATGAGCCCACCAATGGAGTTACCACCACGGATATACTCAAAATTCAAAGACATTTGATTGGAATAGAGCCATTTTCCGATCCGTACAGTTTTATAGCAGCCGATGTGAATAACGATAAAGAAATCACCAGTCTTGATTTAATCGAGTTGCGAAAGTTAATCCTCAATGTGACGGAGAGTTTTGCTACTAATACCAGTTGGAGGTTTATTCCCAAATCTTTTGTGTTTGATGTCCATGACCCATTTAAATTTACAGAAAAGATAGATATCCAATCACTGGAACAGGATGAATTAAATAAAGACTTTGTGGGAGTCAAGATAGGAGATATCAATCAAACCGCCCAGGCCCATAGCCTGGCTGGGGCAGAGTCCCGCAATGCTTTACCTTCCTTAGATTTTTCATTTGGTGATAAAATGGTCAATAAAGACCAATTGGTTTCACTCGATTTCATCAACCCTGATGTTGCTCACCTCCAGGCATTCCAGTTTACTCTTGCACACAAAGGACTTGAATTAGTTGAAATTCAGGGTAAATCAATTGACCTGAATGCAAGAAATATCGGGGGATTTAAAGATTATTTTACCATCAGCTGGAATGAAGTCAAAGCACCAAAGTCAACCACTTCAAAAACATTATTTACTGCCCTTTTCAGAGCCACCGAAAATGTAATATTGAGTAATTCCATTAATATAAATTCGAAAGTCACTCCGGTGGAAGCATTCAATGGAAGCGAGGTGCTGACTATTGGTGTAAAATGGGTAAATCCAATCTCAAGGAAAAGTGCAGTGTATAATCTTCACCAAAATACACCCAATCCGTTCTCCGGTAAAACCGTGATTTCATACGAATTACCCGTAGCGGAAAAATTGACTCTGACGATTACAGACCTGGTGGGTAAAACCATTTATTCCCAGAGTATAAATGGAAAGAAAGGATTAAACCAATGGTTAATTCAGTCCTCCCTTTTACCAGCCAATGGTATCTATTATTATTCTATTGAAACCGATTCATTTAAAGATATCAAAAAAATGATCCTTGTAAAATAGATGCTTTTTAGTGTGGAAAAAACGAATTTTTGATAAACCAAATCAACTTATGTAAATCAAAGACCCGGCTTGTACGGGTCTTTTTTTGTTATGTTATTCGATAAAGAGAGATTACTTTTGGGGCTAACTAAATTTTATTAACCTTTCCAACTATGAAAATCGGAGTTCCAAAAGAAATCAAAAGCAATGAAAACCGTGTGGCTGCCACTCCTGCCGGGGTGATGGAGTTTATTAAAAGAGGACATGAAGTAATGATCCAAACCTCCGCCGGGGAAGGGAGTGGATTTTCTGATTCAGATTATTTGAATGCCGGTGCCCAAATCATCTCTACCGCAAGAGAAACCTATGCTGCAGCTGAGATGATCCTGAAGGTTAAGGAACCCATTGAATCTGAGTACGAACTAATAAGAAAAAACCAATTGGTATTTACTTATTTTCATTTTGCATCCAGCGAAGCTCTCACCAAAGCCATGATTATTAATGAATCCGTCTGTCTTGCTTATGAAACAGTAGAAGCGGTGGACAAATCACTGCCATTATTGGTGCCGATGTCAGAAGTAGCCGGCAGAATGGCGATTCAGCAAGGAGCAAAGTACCTGGAAAAACCCATGAAAGGCCGAGGGATATTGCTGGGGGGAGTACCCGGTGTACCTCCTGCCAAAATAATGATTCTCGGGGGGGGAGTGGTTGGTACTCAAGCTGCAAAAATGGCTGCTGGGCTGGGGGCAAATGTGGCTATTTTGGATGTTAATCTGAATCGGTTGAGGTATCTCGACGATGTTTTACCTAATAATGTAGAAACCATTTACAGTAATGAATATAATATTAGAAAGCTAATTCCGGCAATGGACCTGATCGTGGGTGCTGTGTTGATTCCGGGAGCAAAAGCTCCCCACCTGATTACCCGTGATATGCTTAGCATTATGAAGCCCGGAACCGTACTGGTCGATGTTGCGGTAGACCAGGGAGGATGTATAGAAACTTGTAAACCGACCACTCATGCTGACCCAACCTATGTGATTGACGGTATAGTACATTATTGTGTAGCCAATATGCCGGGTGCAGTGCCATACACTTCTACATTGGCACTGACCAACGCTACCCTACCCTATGCTATTGATTTAGCCAACAAAGGATGGAAAAAAGCTTGTGTGGATAATCTTGGCCTAAGAAGAGGACTCAATATAGTACAAGGAAAAGTGGTATACAAGGGGGTAGCCGAAGCTTTTGGTCTGCCCTATGAACCGGTAGAGACTGTACTTGCTCCGTAGTCAAATTGGAATACAAAGAATTCAGGATTTTTTGTTAATAAATACTGGAATGCTTGCATTTACAGTTATTATATATTATATTTAAGGACATATTTTATCACCAAATCAATCTGAAACATGCATATTTCTTTCGATGAATTGCGTCAGATCAAGCACATGCTTCCTACTGGCGGTGTATCCAAAATCGCTCACGACCTCAACATTGATGAACAAACGGTGCGGAATTATTTTGGTGCCAAGAAATTTCAAGATGGCAAAATTGTTGATCAGCACATTCAACCAGGACCTTCTGGTGGATTTGTTGAATTGGAAAATGAAGAAATTTTAAACAAGGCAAAAGAATTGATTTCACACTGAAACAGCATCAGAAGGATTGATATATTCTAAAATCAAATCCTTCCAGGCGCATCCTATCATCTCCTGACAAGTGAATAATTTCACTGGTAAGGAGATTTTTATATTCAGATGAAAGATCTTTTATTACCAAGTTGAAATCTTTCCATTCTGCTGAAAGATTCATTACCAAGATCACATCTACTTTCTCATCGTGGTCCAATATTCTCATTGAGAATATTTCTTCTTGGGAAACCAATTTATTTATCTCATACAAAAGTTGACTTTCAAATTTCCGTCTTAATGTCAGTATGGCTTTATATAAAAATTCAAGCCTGGGTGGATGGTCATGCCAGTTGATAACATCTTTATCAAAAAATTTTAGCCTATGAGTGAGAGGCAATTCCTGTCCTGAATAAATCAATGGGATACCACCCGGCATTATGGCAGCCAGAATGGCAAAAAACCGTGCATATTCACCATATCTTTCATACTCTGTCCCATTCCAGCTATTTTCGTCGTGATTGGATGTAAAATACAGAAAATACTTATCCGGAGGGGTATTGCTTTGGTATTTGGAGATTAAATCGGAGATATGATGTTTATTGAGACGATGGTTGGCAATATGACGCGTGGTGTGCATCCACTCCCAGGCATACAAAAAATCAAAAACTTCAAAATAATTCAGATCCTCACATTCACCCAGCCAGATCAATTTTTTTAGCATATTCAACTGGGTCTTAGCTTTTTTCCAAAAATCCAGAGGCACCAGCATAGCCATATCACATCTGAATCCATCAATGCCTGTTTCAACCACCCAGTATTTCATACATTCTACCATTGCTTGCTGCATTTCTGGATTGAAATAATTAAGGTCAATTACATCGTCCCATCCATTTCGTTCAGTAAAATGACCCTGTTCATTCTTTTGGTAATATTCTGGATGAGTAGTGGTCCATACGTGATCCCAACCGGTATGATTGGCAACCCAATCGATAATGACTTTTAATCCAAGGTCATGGGCACGTTCTACCAGCCTCTTAAAATCTGACAAATCACCGAATTCCGGATTGATGGAGGTATAATTTGCGCAAGAGTAGTAACTGCCCAAGGTCCCTTTCCTATTCAATACTGAAATGGGTGTAATGGGCATAAACCAAACTATCTCGATACCCATTTTCTTCAATCTCGGGAGTTCTGATTCGAAAGCACGAAATGTCCCCTCAACGGAATATTGCCTCAAATTGACCTCGTATATGTTGGACTTATAAAATTCTAAACCCATCCTCTAAAATTTAAGATAAAAATCACTGGTTAATTTGGTGTATTCTTCAGTAAAATCATCGCTGTCACGATGTATATACAATTCGTTTTTCACCGTATCCAATGGTGTCCTTGTAAAATCTATCAACATTCGCTCCACCGATTTACCTTGCCTGCCGAATACTTCTGTAATACGGTGTGGGAACAATCGATAGGTTTGGCTTATTTCCATGAACCGTAATCCCTGTAAATAAGGAAGGATCAAGGTAAGTTTACCTTTTTCATTTAAGAGCCGATCGACGGCAAGTAAAAGATCGCCATGGGGCAACTTGGTGGTATGCCTTACATCGTTTCTCAGGTTATGTTCCGATAGCATACCGCCAGTAAAAAATGGTGGATTACTGATTATAAGATCAAATTTTTTTCTAAATGATTTTGAAAATTCCTGAATGGGTTGATGGTGCACGCTAAATACACCAGGCCAGGGTGAGGAGTTAAAATTTTCGAGGGCTTGCTTTATTGCAATGTCATCGACATCAATAGCATGTATCTCGCCTCCCACACCGATCCGTTGGGCCATCATCAATGCAATCAAGCCTGATCCGGTACCAATGTCCAATACGGTTTGTACATCAGTGATATCTGCCCAGGAACCAACCAGCACGCCGTCAGTCCCTACTTTCATAGTAACCTGGTCCTGATTCACGACGAATTGTTTGAATCTGAATGGTTCAGTTAATTTCATATTGCTATTGATCACAAATATCTAAACTTAGATTGGAATAACACGAATGAATTGAATTTAAAAAAAGGTGTTTATAAATGTTAACTGGCTTATGAGGTGTAGACCTTAATTATAAAAGACACGTGCCAAATTAAAATATGACCACTTAAGTGAAACCTGCTATTTAACAGCGTCCTCGCCACTTTCGTAAATCGTACATTTGTACATAGTAAAAATCAACTAGATTGTCTTCGTCCCGTTTCGAACCGTTAGCATTGACATCTGATTTCAGATCCTGTTTATCTTTTTTCGAATATACGGATGAATCCTATTTTGTGACCGGCAAGGCCGGTACCGGCAAATCCACCTTACTTCAACTTTTTAAAGACACTACCCGTAAAAGGGTGGCTGTGGTGGCTCCTACCGGTATAGCCGCTCTGAATGTTCGAGGACAAACTATTCACTCCTTTTTTGGTTTTCCACCCTATCCACTTAGAAAAAGCCAGATCCACGTAGTGAAGAATCAGCGGATGTACCAACGAATACAAACTTTAGTAATTGATGAAATATCCATGGTGCGGGCTGATATGCTGGACCAGATAGATTATTTTCTCAGAGTAAACTGTGAGAATAATGAGCCATTTGGAGGCATTCAATTAATATGTTTCGGAGATTTATATCAATTGCCTCCTGTGCTTTCAAATCAGGCTGAAAAACAAACTTTACTTGCCCAGTATGATACGCCGTATTTCTATTCAGCTCATGTCTTTAAAAATGATTTTGATGTCAAAATGATAGAACTCAATCATGTATACCGGCAGGAAGAAATGCATTTTATTCAGTTACTGGATAGGGTACGAACCCGAACGTTTGACTACGATGACCTGGCCGATCTCAACCAACGCGCCAAAAGCAAATTGCCCACCATAGATAAACAAATTACACTTTCCAGCACCAATGCCATTGCTGATCGAATAAACGCCTCCAATCTGCAATCCATTGATAAACCCATACATACCTATCATGCGGAGATAGAAGGAGACTTTAATCAAAGCAGCTACCCTACAGAAGTAATACTTGTGCTAAAAGAAGGCGCCCAGGTGATGTTTGTGCGCAATGATCCGAACAGGGATTTTGTAAATGGCAGTATTGGCACTATTGTATACCTGGGGGAAGATTTTATTTCGGTGGAAATAGATCAAAACGGCAAAGGCAAAATCATAGAATTGCACCCAATGGAATGGCATATCATAAAATACAAACTGGATCGCAATGGAGAATTGGAAACGGAGGTGATGGGCACTTTCAGGCAGTTTCCGCTGAGACTAGCATGGGCTATAACCATACATAAAAGCCAGGGCAAAACCTTTGATAAAATCAGTATAGATCTGGGTTACGGCGCATTCGAATTTGGGCAAACTTATGTCGCCCTTTCCCGGTGCCGTACTCTCGAAGGGATCATTCTAAACAGACCACTAAAGCCCAACGACATCATGGTGGATGATCGAATAAATGAATTTTACGACAGTAAGAAAAAAGTGAAATTGAATGGCTGGAAGCCCTGGCTGGAGAAAAGATAAAGGAGTTGATTTTATAAACACTACATCACCTATCCAGATCAACCTTATTATAGCAGACCAGCGCTTGGCCGCAAATAAAGAGCTGTCAATACCGTACAGAAGAATGGACAAAAGATATCGAAGGCAAAACGAAGAGCTCAGGATAAAGTGATTCACCACAATACAAAACTATCTTCTATTATGTACAACACCAATTAAACATTGAACCAGTAGTTTATAATTTATCTTCCAATACATGTTTCATTAAATCATCCAATTGATCAGATCCTATTCCTTTAGAGATGATTTTTTTGTCTTTATTGAGAATAAAAATCTGCGGAGTGGATTTTACATCGTACAGAACCTTGTATTTTGATTGATGATATGGATCAGCAGCATTTATCCAGCCGGGGTTGATTTTATTGTCTTCCAGGTATTTCCAGCACTCTGGCACTTTATCCGTGAATTGGGAACAAACTGCTAAAATTTCTACCCCAAGTGATTTATACTTTTCATAAAACTTTACAATAGCAGGCAAAGAAGCTTTGCAATGGCTACAGGTTGGATCCCAAATAAACAAAATAGTATAAGGAGATTTGATACCATGCAGACTGATCGGTTTTTCTTCTGGATAACGTATTACTTTAATTTCCGGAGCCGTTTTACCCACCAGTATGGGTCTCAAGCCATCTGCATTTTTCTTCATTTTATCCAGCTGCTCTGCATCTATCCAAGGAGCAAATCCTTTGGCATAATACTCATCTACAAGGTGTACGTATATTCCATCGAACCCAACTATTTTGGAGCCAGCATATTTATTTAAATAATGAATCAGGTAATACTTAAAAGATTCTTCGGCGGGTTGCAGTTTTTTAAACAAATAGTCCAACGCAAAGTTTATTGAGTCGGGATCTTGTGGAGTTAGTTTTTCTACATAATATTCTAACCGTTCATGCAATAAGGGCGAACGCAACAATCGGGCATCTCCTAAGTCAAGATGATCAAAATAATGTGCTTTATAATAAAGGTATCTTTTCAGATCTATTTCTTCTTTGGTGCCGGTAAATTCAATCATCGGTACATCAAACGTGGATTTGACCAGTATTGAACTTAAACTTGAAGGTAATTGGCTTAGAATGCTTTGTTGCTTCTCTTTGACGCTATTATTAATCTGATCAAGATCTGCCTGAATCTTGGTTTTAGTGGCTTCATCAGCGCCTTTTAATTTTTCATTTAATGCCTGAGCCCTGGGTCGTTGAATTTCAAGGAAATTGAGATAGTCATAAAATGTCTGATTATCCTTTGACCCTTCTATTTTTATTGTTTTTACTATTTCATTAGCATCTGCTTTGATGGTGAGACTGGTCTCTCCCTTATTGATAAAAATCTGAATAAAATCATTTTTGGGCGGCATTACCAGGAGATAGATTCCCGGCTCCAGTTCCTTCTCTTTTTTAAAGTGAAAATATCCATCTTTTTTAATTGCCGTGTCCCGCAAGTACTGTTTATCGGCATAATAATATCCAAGATACATGGTATCATTAGCTGTATTCAATATGTATGCTTTGATATCATATGCTGCAGCAATTGAAATAAAAGATGAACAGATATAAACTATCGAAAGAATGTATTTCATGCGTAAATAATCTAAACACAAAATTCGCAAACGAAAGTCATATTCCACCGATTATTAATCATTTTTTAACAGTAAGAGACCAACTATTAGCCAATTAGGCCAACTCCCATTCCAAAAACCGGAAAAGGGTCAATTGTCGATCCTCTGCATTACCTTTATACTATGGATTTAAGTTATATATTGAATCACCTGGGAGAGGAAAGGTCAAATTATTTTAATGCAGTCTCCCCTCCTATCATTCAATCCAGCAATTTTGTTTTTGATAGTGTACAAGATCTGAAACAGAAAATCACTACCGAATATGAATCTCATGTATATACCCGGGGAAATAATCCCACCGTGGATATACTCAGAAAAAAAATAGCAGAATTAGAACATGCAGAGGATTGCCTGGTTTTATCCAGCGGAGCCTCGGCTGTGGCCGCATCCATAATGGCCAATATAGCACAGGGCGATCATATCGTGTGTGTAAAATCCGCCTATAGCTGGACCAAGACTCTGTTGCAAAAATATTTACCCAGATTTGGAGTGACTCATACAGTTGTGGATGGTAAAAACAGTTTGGAAATAGAAGCCGCCATACAGCCAAATACTAAAATACTTTACCTGGAAAGTCCTACCTCTACAACAATGGAAATACAGGATCTTAAAGAATGCAGTGCCATTGCTAAAAGAAATAATTTAATAACCATCATAGATAATAGTTATTGCTCACCCCTTCTGCAAAATCCAATTGATTTCGGCATAGACTTGGTGGTACACTCCGGTACCAAATACATCAATGGACACAGTGATGTGGTGATGGGGGTAATCTGCGGTTCCACTGAAAAAATAAAGAAAATTTTTTATAGTGAATATATGACACTGGGCCAGATAATAAGTCCTCACGATGCATCCCTGGCCATCAGGGGGCTACGCACCCTCCATTTACGGGTAGACCGATCCGCCAAATCGGCCGCCTATATTTTAGAAAAATTACACCATCACCCAAAAATCGAAAAGGTATATTATCCGTTCTTAACTGATCAGCAGACACTCGCATTACAACAAATGAAAGGCGGCGGCATGTTTTCACTTGGAATTAAAGCAAAATCAAAAGATGAAATGATCCGGTTTGCAGAAGGATTACAGCGATTTATAATTGCTGTGTCATGGGGTGGCCATGAGTCGTTGATCATGCCCATAGTTGCCTTTCATGACAACCCGGGTTTTGCAGATTCTGACCACCCATGGAATATGGTACGGTTTTATATCGGATTGGAAGATCCAGAAGTATTACTGAACGACATTTTACAGGCCTTGGCTCAAATTTCCTAAGAAATAGTTAAGTAAAACATTATCAAGCAAGGTTTAAAAGCTCTCAGCTACCTTTGCAGGCTTTCAATGAAAAGTATCTTCGTACTATTGCTATTCTCTCCATGGCTATCCCTATATGCTACTGACAATACGGAGGTCAACCCAATATTTATTTTCAATGCCGTAGCTACAAAGGAAAAAATTAAAATCGATGGAATTTTGAATGAATCTACCTGGAAGGACATATCTCCAGCGATATTTTCACAAGAACACTGGCCACAAAACGGCAGAGTGCCATTAAACAAGACCGAAGCGATGATCACCAGAGACGATCTATACCTGTACGTTGCCTTTAGATGCTATGATATTAATGAAAAATACATTATTCAGACATTAAAAAGAGACTTCGAGTTTGATCAAAATGATTTTATATCAGTAATGCTGGATCCAAATGGACAGAAAAACACAGCCTATATATTTGGAGTGAGCCCTGCGGGTGTACAAGCTGAAGCTTTAGTAAACAGATTTGATGTCGATGCTAATTGGGATAATAAATGGTATTCTGCAGTAAAGACCCATCCAGATCATTGGATTGCAGAGATAGCGATCCCATTATTTATTTTGCGCTATGAACCCGCCTTTACCTCCTGGAATTTGAACTTCCTCAGAGGCGATGTAAAAAACTATCGCTTTTATACCTGGGTCAAGATACCTCAGCAATACGATGGAATAGACCTTGGTTTTCTCGGCCAGTTAAATTGGCAAGACGGGTTACCTAAAAATGGCGGAAAAGTTACGGCCATTCCTTATGTCAACACCAGTACATCCAAAGACTTTGAAGATGCAATCAATACCAATAATCAATTTGGGTTTGGTGGTGATGCCAAAATAACTTTATCATCCAATCTTAACCTGGATGTTACCGTCAATCCGGACTTTTCACAAGTTGAGGTGGACAGGCAAGTGACTAATCTCACCCGTTTCAATGTTTTTTTTCCGGAAAGAAGGAATTTTTTTCTTGAGAATGCAGATTTATTTAGTCAATTCGGAGATCCGGAAAGTCCTATATTTTTTTCCCGACGGATTGGACTGGACAATGATGCACGTGCTGTCCCCATTCTAGGTGGTGCCAGACTCACAGGTAATTTGGGAGAAACCTGGCGATTAGGCATGATGTCTATGCAGACCAAAACCACATCTGGTCAGGCTGGCCAAAATTACAGTGCTTTTACTTTACACAAAAAACTATGGAAACGATCATTGATAAAAGGATTGATTACCAACCGGCAGGCAATGGATGGAGGCGAGTTTTCTAAAAGCGATTATGGAAGGAATGCGTCTCTTGAATTTGTATATCAGCGGCCTGATGGTAAGATATTAAGCTGGCTGGGCCTACATGATTCTTACAAACACAATATCAAAAAAGACAAGCACCATGCCAGTACCGGTATCTGGTATAACGGAACCAATTTCAGCACTCTATTCAGTTTTAATACTATTGGGAGCCAGTATTCAGCAGACATGGGTTTTATTAACCAATTGGATAATTATGATGCAATTCGCGATACGGTGATCAAGCAAGGTTTCCATGGGGCTTTTAATAGTACAAAATATATTTTAAGGACCCCCCAAAACAAATTCATTAATTATCATGAAATTTCCACTCGTACCAATCTAAAGCAAATACCTAATGGTTTTATCAATGAACTGACCACCGGGTTGTATTACGAACTGAATTTCAAATCCTCTGCCGAACTATCTTCTGGCTGGACCTATAATCATACCAGGTTATTATACCCATTTACGTTTACTGATGATGTCCCTCTTCCATCCGGACAATATAATTATTCCAATTTCAGCCTTGAGTTTCAATCAGATGTGAGAAAACCCTTTGGCTATGAAATTGAAGGCAGGTCTGGCGGATTTTATAACGGCACCATTTCCTCCCTGGAGGTAGGCCTTAGATACAGGAGACAACCCTGGGGAAATTTTCAAATGAATTTAGAATATAATAAAATCATTTTCCCATACCCTTATGGAAAAGCAGAATTTCTATTGGTCAACCCTAAACTTGAATTTAATTTTAACCGGAACCTGTATTGGACAACCTTTTTACAATACAACACCCAGGCAGACAATTTTAATATCAACAGCAGGCTACAATGGAGGTACAAACCTATGTCGGATATTTACCTGGTGTATACTGACAATCATGCAGTCGAGTTTTGGGGACCAAAAAACAGAACATTGGTATTGAAAGTAAACTATTGGCTCAACTTATAGGAAAAGTTCGAGAAACTGGATTAACAATATAATGCCTATAATGGCATAAAATGCCCACATGGCTTTCCTCAGATAATCAAATTTATTCTGAATGATTTTACTCAACACGGTGACTTGTAATAATACATCCTCGGTAATTTCATACGTAGGAGGAGTAAGAAAACTGTCAATATATTCCTTAGCCTCTTTCTGAGAAATATCATTAAAATAAATAAGCTGTTTACTGGCTACATTGGGTTGCCGCACTATCCTTGGCATTACAGTATACATGGTAAAATACACGAGGGCCAGAGCGGCCATGATCAGGAGTCCAAATAGAAATTTAAAAACCGAACCGTGCGAAATAATATCTTTAAAATCGCGGAACACCACAGTAAGGATGAGGCCAGCAATCATATAAAGCAGATAGACTTTATAATCGGCAAAGCGGATCATTTCCTGAAGAGAATTGTATAGTCTCCAGGCGTGTTCTGCCTGTAATTCCTTCTGGGGCCGATGAGTGATTAACTGTTCGAGTTCTTTCGTTTCCATGCAATTAATTTAATTTTAGAATACTAAAATATTCAATCAATACCTGTCCAGTTCATTGTTTTCCCAAAATAAGTGTTTGCAAAATAGTTAAGCCTTTTCAGGATTGGCACAAGCCTCCCCGGCCTTTCTTCCACACACTACACATTCCCCAATCTGGTCTTTAAGGCCCTGGCTGGCATTAGCGCAGGTGCCTCTGAATTCTTTTCCACTAACCCAATATCGAAGATTGATCAGCGTAAAGGCAATCAAAAAACAACCAAAAATGATGGTGAGTAAGGTAAAAAATTGAGTCATATAAGATTGAGTATCTTCGTGCAAAGATAATTCATTTCATAGCATGAATAATGGAAAAGATACGGCGGAGGCTTTTATGAGATTGGTAAATATCATGAATGATCTCAGGGAAAAATGCCCCTGGGATAAAAAACAGACTATCGAATCACTCAGGAATCTTACCATTGAAGAGACTTATGAATTAGGCGATGCCATACTCAATAGCGATTATAAAGGGATAAAAGAAGAGATTGGAGACCTGATGCTGCATCTGTTATTTTATGCCAGGATTGGAGCAGAGAAAAATGAATTCACTCTGGCAGAATCAATTAATCAAACCTGTGAAAAACTCATCCATCGCCATCCTCACGTATATGGTGATGTATCTGTAGCTGATGAACTTGAAGTAAAACAAAACTGGGAAAAATTAAAGCTTAAAGAAGGTAAAAAATCAGTTTTAGCTGGGGTACCTGATTCATTGCCTGCCATGGTAAAATCATATCGATTGCAGGAGAAAACCAAACAAGTGGGTTTTGAGTGGGATACCAAAGAGCAAGTGTGGGCCAAGGTGCAGGAAGAGCTTGCAGAGCTGCAGGAAAGTATTGAAGATAATCACAGCCAATCCCATATAGAAGAGGAGTTTGGCGATGTGCTCTTTTCTTTGATAAATTATGGCCGATTCGTCGGAGTGGAAGCAGAAACCGCCCTGGAAAGAATCAATAAAAAATTTAAAAGCCGCTTTGAATACATCGAATCAAACGCGACCAGATCATTGACTGAGATGTCACTGGAAGAAATGGATGCCCTATGGAATGAATCCAAGAAACAGGGTATTTGAGTAGGAGTAGACTTATCCAAATCTTACTATTCGTCAAGTAACGCAGTGTAAAAATTGATATTGTCAGTAGACAACAAAGTAATTGCCACCGGAAAACTGATGGTATTATATTTTCGGATGGATAGCCGTTAATTATTTCTTAATCAATAGAATATACTTAATCCAAGATTGTATTTTTGTACTCTTAAATTAATACTGATGAAAGTTTTGCTGGCAGTGTGTATCCTTTCCCCTTTTTTGTTTGGCAAGTCTCCTGTGAGTTGGACAAGTACCTCTCAAAAACTGAGCGCCACCGAATACAATCTAGTTTTTACCGCCACCATAGAAAATGGCTGGAATATTTACTCGCAATACCTTGAAAGTGAAGATGGACCTGTAAAGACTTCATTTAATTTTGATGACCAAAATAACATTCAGCTGTTAGGTAAAAATGTGGAAACCGGTGATATTAAAAAAGTTAAAGATGAAATGTTTGACATGAATGTGATTAAAATTAAAAACAAAGGTGTATTTACACAAAAAGTAAAAGTAAAAGACATTACAAAACTCATTACCGGTACTATAGAATACATGTGTTGCAATGATATGCAATGTCTGCCACCTAAGTCGGTTCCCTTTTCTATAAGTCTTGCCACTGCGCAATAAAGAAAGT
>CAYNIG010000092.1:0-15858 GCA_964396995.1 uncultured Saprospiraceae bacterium
GGAAATCCGTGAGCGAGGTAAACTCGCCATCAAGAGTTTACCTCTTGAAATGTTAAGCAGGGCAGCTGAAGAGGTCGGTCCAAAGGAATGCCTTATTTTCTGACGAGCTTTCTTTGATTCTTTCTTTGGCGGACAAAGAAAGAATGGCAAATAAAAAAAAATTATACTTAACCAGCTGACCCTAAATAGTTTCTTTTCAAACCGGTTGCCGTGAGAGATTGAAAAATAAAATTATCCGGGCTTGTTGGATTTCAAATGTTCTGAACCAATGGTCAGCAACACGAAAAGAGGGTAATTAATCTTGGATGGGTTGGCATGGAATGACAAGACAAATACAATCCATCCTGGTGCAATTTTATTTGTAGGAAAATAAAGTAGGTCAAATAAAAATGATTTTGCCTTTTATTTTTCAATTTAAAATTGATTAATAAATAAACCGTTTTTTTTGAAAAGAACAATATTTTATCCCCTTTTTCATAAAATCTGAAACTCAGATGATTTAATTATCCGGAAATAGGATAATTTTGGAGCCGATTTTAAACCAAATTTTCAAAAAATTACAAAATGGCAATTTCTCGATTTAAAGCCCTGGATCTGGCTCAAAACCGACCTGCTCCGCATGTAAAAATTCCCGATCAGAAGATCACCGAATACTACGGCAGCAACACTTTCAACGATGATGTGATGAAATCACTTCTGAGCCCTGAGGCCTATAATAAAATAGCTGAAGCTATCCAGTCAGGATCTAAGATCGATCGTGAATCCGCTGACGAAGTAGCAGCAGCCATGAAATCCTGGGCAGTGTCTAAAGGGGCTACTCACTATACACACTGGTTCCAACCATTAACCGGTTCAACCGCTGAAAAACACGATGCCTTCTTTGATATAGATTATAAATCAGGTAAGGCCATAGAGAAATTCAAAGGGTCTGCCCTGGTGCAGCAAGAGCCCGATGCATCTTCTTTTCCATCTGGTGGCATTCGTTCCACTTTTGAGGCCAGAGGCTATACTGCATGGGATCCTTCTTCTCCTGCATTTATTCTCGAAAACCTGGGTGGCACAGCTACATTATGTATCCCTTCCGTGTTTGTATCCTATACCGGTGAGGCATTAGATTACAAAACTCCTCTTTTAAAAGCAATAGCTTTAGTGGATAAAGCGGCCACTGCCGTAATGAAAGACTATTTTGATCGTGATGTAAAAAAGGTGATCGCTACACTCGGTCCTGAGCAGGAATATTTTGTAGTAGATGAAGCGCTTTTTAATGCCCGTCCTGACCTGATGATGGCCGGCCGAACAGTATTTGGACATGCTCCTGCAAAAGGACAGCAGCTGGAAGATCATTATTTTGGATCTATACCTCCCCGGGTAAATGCCTTCATGGTAGATTTTGAGGTTGAAGCTCAAAAGCTCGGAATGCCCGTACGTACCCGCCACAACGAAGTAGCCCCGGCTCAGTTTGAAGTAGCCCCTACATTTGAGGAGCTCAATCTGGCTTGCGATCACAATCAGCTTTTGATCGACCTCATGGGTAAGGTTGCTGCTAAACATAAATTAAAAGTTTTATTCCATGAAAAACCGTTTGCCGGTATCAATGGATCAGGTAAACATAATAACTGGTCACTGGGTACTGATAATGGCATTAACCTGCTGGGCCCCAGCTCCAAGCCTAAAGAAAACCTTCGATTCCTCACTTTCTTTGTGAATGTAGTAAAAGCAGTTTGTGACAATTCGGATCTATTAAGAGCCTCCATTGCTTCCCCGGGTAACGAACATAGATTGGGTGCTAATGAAGCTCCTCCCGCCATCATGTCCGTATTCGTAGGTAATACAATGAACAGAGTATTATCTGAATTTGCAGAGAATAAAGAAATCACTTTAGAAAAAGGAGATAATGTATTCATGAAGCTGGGAGTGAATAAAATACCTGCATTGATCCTCGATAATACAGATCGAAACAGGACATCACCTTTTGCCTTCACTGGAAATAAATTTGAATTCCGTGCGGTAGGATCCAGCGCCAATTGCGCTCACCCTATGACTGTATTGAATACTATGGTGGCCGATCAGCTTTTCAAATTTAAAGCTGATGTAGATAAGCTCATCGAAGGCGGCCAGAAAAAAGAATTGGCCATCTCTGAAGTACTCCAGGGATACATCAAATCTTCTAAGAAAATCATCTTCGAAGGAAATAATTACTCTGAAGAATGGGTGAAAGAAGCTGCTAAAAGAAAACTGGGCAATATCAAAGACAGCCCTACTGCTTTGGAGGTATTCCTGCGAAAAGAAAATGTAGCATTATTTGAAAAGCATAATATTTATTCCCCCAGAGAACTGCATGCACGTGTAGAGATCGAATGGGAAAACTACATCAAAAAAGTACAAATTGAAAGCCGGGTATTGGGTGACCTGGCCATAAATCATATTGTTTCTACTTCATTGAAATACCAGACCAGCCTGGTGCAAAACGTAAGTGGCCTTAAGAGTGTAGGCATTCCGGCCAAAACCTATAAGCCTACCATAGATACCATCAAAAAAATATCAGAATATACCGGAAAGATCATTACGTTGGTGGATCAAATGACGGAGGCACGCAAAAAGGCCAATACCATTGAAGATGCACATAAGCGTGCACTGGCATACAATCAAAAAGTAAAATCATTTTTTGATCCGATACGATATTGTGTGGATAAACTCGAGCTTATCGTGGATGATGATGAATGGCCATTACCAAAATATCGTGAATTATTGATGGTGAGATAAACTATCAATCAATTAGCAAATAAATTCAGGTCGCCTCGGTTAAGTAATTTACCGGGGCGATTTTGTTTGCCCTCATCCACTATTTTAATTCATTCCAATACTTGTACACAACTCAGGATTTATCACCTACATTTGAATAATTTTCATTAATAAATGGATACCATCACAAAAGACAAAGTTCTCCAGCGAATGGCTGACCTGATATTTGAATCCAGGTCTGAAATACTGGATGCAAATAGAATGGACATCGCATCGGCAAATCCACTCGACCTGGCACTTTTTGATCGCTTAAAAATCGATGAAAAAAAAATAGAAGGTATGATTCATTCCTTGAACGATACCCTCAGGCTCGATGACCCGGTAGGAAAAGAAAAGTATAGATATACACATCCCCAGGGCATGGAAATTATAAACCGAACCGCCCCCTTCGGTACCATTCTGATCATTTATGAATCACGGCCCGATGTCACCATTGAAGCGACGGCCCTCGCATTTAAAGCGGGCAGCAAAATTTTACTCAAAGGAGGCAAAGAGGCCAGGTTATCTAATTTATTATTAGTAAAACTTTGGCACCGGGCATTATCAGAATGTGGCCTGGAGGCTTCCTATGTCCAATATCTCGATTATACCAGAGAACAAACAAATGAGTTATTAAGAAGTTCAGATAAGAAAATAGATCTGGTAGTGCCTCGTGGAGGAGATGCCTTGATTCAAATGGTAAAGTCCCTTTCCAGTGCCCCGGTTTTAGTGAGTGGAAGAGGCAATAATTTTATTTATGTGCATAAAGATGCAGACCCGGCTATGGCCATCGATATCATTTTGAATTCAAAGCTGCATAAAATATCGGTGTGCAATGCAACAGACAAGGTATTAATCAATACACAGCTGCAGGGGTATGTTGATTTTATTAAAAATTTATCTAAGGCTCTTATTGCGGAGGATTGTGAATTATGGGCTGATGGGACCATACAGGAAGCCATTCCGGATCTGAATATTCATATCGATACAGACGAAACCATTTTATACGAAGAGTTTTTAGCCAAAAAAATTATGTTTTCTCTGGTGGAGAATATAGATGAAGCAATAGAAAAAATAAATAAGTATTCAGGTGGACATACTGCCGTGATTATTACAGCAGACAAATCAGAAGCAATACATTTTATGGAAAAAATTGATGCTGCATCGGTGATTCATAATGCTTCTTCAAGATATACAGATGGCGGTCAATTTGGACTGGGTGCCGAACTAGCAATTAGTACAGATAAATTGCACCACCGTGGGCCACTGGGACTGGAACAACTGGTGACTAATAAATGGTATGTATATGGAGATGGGCAAATAAGGAAATGAGGAATAAAGGAATGGTAGATCTATAAAACAGTTTAGCAGCTTCGAAATAATCACACGACACAGTTCAGTTAACGTGAATCAAGGCATATTGATTCAATCCATGATAGATTGAATATTATCTGCCATTCGGTTACCTTTGCGCCTTTTATATGAAGCAGAGCATACACGACATCATACAAAAGCGAATACTGATCCTGGATGGAGCGATGGGCACGATGATACAGCGACATCAATTGACAGAAGACGATTTTCGCAATAAGGCGTTGAAAGAGCATCCCTATCCACTGAAAGGAAATAATGATTTACTCTGCATCACCCGACCCGATATCATCAAAGAAATACACAGGCAATACTTTGAAGCCGGTGCCGATATCGTAGAGACCAATACGTTTGGAGGCACGTTTGTAGCGCAAGCAGACTATCACCTCGAAGATTGGGTATATAAAATAAACTATGAAGGTGCTAAAATAGCCAGAGAAGTAGCCGACGAATTTACTGCAAAGGAACCCGATAAACCGCGATTTGTGGCCGGTTCTATCGGGCCTACTACCAAGCTTGCTTCCATGTCGCCTGAAGTTGGAAACCCGGGTTTTAGAGCTATCACTTTTGATCAGCTCAAAGATGCGTTTAAAGAACAAATCAATGGATTGATGGATGGAGGTGCTGATTTATTATTGATAGAAACGATTACCGATACGTTAAATGCCAAAGCAGCCTTATTTGCCGCTCAGGAAGTTTTTGAAAAGAAAGGTTTGGAATTGCCAATTATGATATCCGGCACCATTACAGACGCGAGTGGTCGAATCTTATCCGGGCAGACTACCGAAGCATTTTTGATTTCAGTAAGTCATATGCCTTTATTCAGTATAGGATTAAACTGCGCTTTAGGTGCTTCTGCATTGAGACCCTATTTACAAGTGTTGGATGATAAAGCAGATTTTTTTGTATCCGCCCATCCCAATGCAGGCCTGCCCAATGAATTTGGCCAATATGACCAGACACCGGAGGAAATGGCCGATCAGATCGAAGAATATTTAAAACTGGGTCTCATCAATATTGTAGGTGGATGCTGTGGGTCTACTCCGGACCATATCAGGCAAATAGCGAAGGTGGCTAAAAAATATAAACCAAGAAAGATAGAGCACGCAGAGGCAGTCATTTGAGAAATGATCAGCGGATGACTGCTTCCCCGCCAAAATGAACGATACAAGACTGTATTATACCTAAGTTACTTTTTGGTAAGTTACCTTTTGGTAAGTTACTTTTTGGTAAGTTGATATTTTAGATTATCTTTGAATACATGATTTCACCATTTAGATTTGGTCGTATCGTATCAGACGAAGCATTTACAAACCGTACTGCTGACATTACCCGGTTAAAATTGAATTTGCAAAATCATATTAATACAGTATTGATATCACCCAGAAGGTGGGGTAAATCGTCTCTGGTAAAAAAAGTGGTTTCGGAAATTAAATCCAGAAATATAATAATCATTGAATTGGACTTGCTTGGATTAAAAAACAATGGTGATTTTTATAATTTAATTGCAACGGAAACCATTAAGGCAACTTCAAATAAACTGGATGAGTGGATTAGCACCAGTAAGCAATTTTTCAGGAATCTTACTCCTAAAATTTCTCTGGGCACTGATCCTTTGCAGGAATTTTCACTCAGCTTTGAATGGAACGAAACAGAGAAACACTATAAAGAACTACTTGATTTGCCAGATCAATTAGCTAAAAGAAAAAACCTTCATATCATTTTTTGTATTGATGAATTTCAAAATATTGCAGAGTTTAAAGATGCTGATTTGACATTTAAGAGACTACGATCAGCATGGCAACATCATCAAAATGTAACCTATTGTTTGTATGGAAGCAAACAACATATGATGACGCAGTTATTCAAAAAACAATCCAATCCTTTCTATAAATTTGGAGAGGTGCTGTATCTTCAAAAAATTGCCCGGGCAGAGTGGGTCGCTTTTATAAAAGAAAATTTTAAGAAAACTCAAAAATCAATTTCTGATAATTTAGCTGAAAAAATAGCAGCTATTACAGCAGATCATTCCTATTATGTGCAACAATTGGCTTACATCACCTGGTCCAATACAACCAAATCAGTAACCGAAGAAATTTTAAACATTTCTAAAGATAGCTTATTAAATCAAAATGCAATGCTGTATATAAGAGATACCGAAGATTTGACATCAAACCAGTTAAATTTATTGAAAGCAGTAGCTTCGGGTCATTACAAAGGATTAAGCTCGAAAACAATTATAGATAGATTTTCACTAGGTACTTCAGCTAATGTTTTAAAATTGAAGAATTCATTAATCCAAAAAGAATTGATTGACGAAACTGTACAGGGTATAGATTTTATAGACCCTATATATAAATTGTGGTTTGAGAAGAATATCTTGTAGAAAAACAAAGACAAAACTTTTTAATTAATTTCCTATTACACGATTATGGATGAATATACACACAACCTTATTTAATACCTATCTTCGCCCTCCATTTTTACAGCTAAAATGACTCATAACAAGTATCTAAGACTCAGTGGCCATGAAGCATTGACGATAACACCTCAAAGTAATTTCGTCAATATCGGTGAGCGTACAAATGTGACCGGATCTGCCAGATTTCTCAAGTTGATAAAAGAAGATAAATACGAAGAGGCATTGGAAGTAGCATTAGATCAGGTACGGGGTGGTGCCCAGGTGATAGATGTGAATATGGACGAAGGTATGCTGGACTCTGAAAAAGCCATGGTGAAGTTTCTTCACCTTATGGCTTCAGAACCGGAAATTGCAGCCATCCCGGTGATGATCGATTCTTCTAAATGGGAAGTAATCGAAGCAGGTTTAAAATGTTTGCAAGGAAAAGGAATAGTAAATAGTATATCACTCAAAGCCGGCGAAGCGGAATTTAAAAGGCAGGCTACCCTGGTAAAAAGATATGGAGCTGCTACGGTAGTAATGGCCTTTGATGAAAAAGGGCAGGCCGATACTTATCAGCGTAGAATTGATATTTGCAAAAGAGCCTATGATATCCTGGTGAATGAAGTAAAATTTCCGCCCGAAGACATCATTTTTGATCCTAATATATTTCCTGTAGCTACCGGTATAGAAGAACATCGGTCTTATGCGTTGGATTTTTTCAAAGCAACCCGTTGGATTAGAGAAAATCTGCCTTATGCACATGTCAGTGGCGGTGTGAGTAATGTTTCATTTAGTTTCAGAGGCAATCAAAAAGTGCGGGAAGCAATGCATTCCGCTTTTTTATACCATGCGATAAAGGAAGGCATGGATATGGGTATAGTGAATCCCACCATGCTTGAAGTATATGATGAGATCGATAAAGAGCTTTTAGAAAAAGTAGAAGATGTATTGCTCAATAGAAGAGAGGATGCTACCGAAAGGTTACTTGACTATGCAGAAAATGTAAAAGGATCAGTAAAGAAAAAAGAAGTAGAAGAGATTTGGCGACAGGGTACAGTAGAAGAACGAATTACTCATGCTTTAGTGAAAGGGATTATTGATTTTATAGATGCAGATACCGAAGAAGCCAGATTAAAATATGGGAAACCCTTACTGGTGATCGAGGGGCCACTTATGGCCGGTATGAATGTGGTAGGTGATTTGTTTGGATCAGGGAAAATGTTTTTACCCCAGGTAGTAAAATCGGCCCGGGTAATGAAAAAATCAGTGGCCTATCTCACTCCATTTTTGGAAGAGGAGAAAAAACGATCAGGTAATGCAGGCAAGGTAGCTGCCAAAGTATTATTAGCGACTGTAAAAGGAGATGTGCACGATATCGGTAAAAATATTGTGGGTGTAGTATTGGCATGCAATAATTACGATATAGTGGACATGGGTGTAATGGTTCCCTGTGATACCATACTAAATACTGCAATAGACCAAAAAGTAGATATCATAGGCCTCAGTGGTTTGATTACACCTTCATTGGATGAAATGGTTTTTGTCGCTAAGGAAATGCAGAGAAGAAATATTAAAATACCATTACTCGTAGGTGGTGCCACCACTTCTAAAATCCATACAGCAGTAAAAATCGAACCACAGATAAATATAGTGCCTGTAGTGCATGTATTGGACGCCTCCCGATCGGTGGCCGTGGTAAGCTCATTATTGACCAAAGACGATGCTAATCGAAATGCATTCATCACCGGCATCAAAGAAGAATATGAACGAATGCGCAAAAACAGGGAATCAAAAGATGCAGGCAAAGCTTTTGTAAGTATTATCAAAGCAAGATCGCAAAAAACAAAAATAGATTGGGATCGGTATACACCACCCGTTCCCAATTTCCTGGGTATCAAAGTGATCAAAAATCCTTCTTTACTTGAAATTTCAAAATACATTGACTGGACTCCATTTTTCCAATCCTGGCAATTAGCCGGTAAATACCCTTCAATATTAAAAGATGAAATAGTAGGCGCGGAAGCTACTAAATTATACAACGATGCCCAGACTTTATTACATAGGATGATCGCCGAAAATTGGGTTCAGGCAGAAGCCGTGATTGGCATTTTCCCTGCCAATGTAATCAATGATGACGATATCCAAATTTTGGATCCTCAGACCAAAGAAGTCATCGCAATCAGTCATCAACTCCGCCAGCAGCGAGAAAAATCGGCAGGTTTACCCTATATCTCATTAGCGGATTTTATCGCTCCCAAATCAAGTGGTAAACCAGATTATATCGGAGCCTTCGCCGTCACGGCAGGGGTAGGTGTGGAGAAAAAAGCCAAAGAATTGGAAGCAGCACTCGATGATTATAATGCCATATTATTAAAATCATTGGCAGATAGAATGGCTGAAGCATTCACTGAATATTTACATACTCAAATCCGCACGGAGTATTGGGGATATAATAAAACTCCTTTTACCAATGAGGAATTGATAGCCGAAAAATATACCGGGATCAGACCGGCCCCGGGATATCCGGCCTGTCCTGATCATACTGAAAAACAAACCATATTTGATTTATTGCAGGTACCGCAGCATATTTCCATGTCTCTCACCGAAAGTATGGCTATGTATCCAGCAGCTTCTGTCAGCGGTTGGTATTTTAGTCATCCTGAATCTAAATACTTCGGCCTTGGTCAGATCACTAAAGATCAGGTGGAAGATTATTCTATCAGAAAAAACCAGGATATTCGCACATCAGAAAAATGGCTGGCACCTGTGCTGGCTTATGATGCAGTATAAATAGGCCACTTATTTACTATAGTGCAACTAGGTTTCCCACTGATATAAAAAAGTATCATTCTCTGTTATTTAAATGAATAGTATTATTAGAATCAGGGAATCTGGCACAGTTGGCATTTCATTTTTTTGGTGGAACTGTTGAACACCTGATTCATTCTATAATTTAACCGGGACTGATCGAAAATTTGCCATTAACAATGAATGCAGTCTATACGATTTTTTCCTTCAAATAGTCAGACAGTTAATTTTTACATCGTGTTTTTTCGGATAGGTAATCTCCAGTAAATTTGTCAAAATACGGCCTGTAGTTTATCGGGGCGGTACCAATTTTGAAAGATGTATACTTTAAGATTTTTTATATTCCTCCTTTATTTTACTGACCTGCATTCTGCCTGGAGTCAGTCACAATCACTAAAAGGCATCTATCGTCAACGATATTTTTTCAATCACCTGTACCGTGATTCTTTCGTGGACATCCATCAATGGAAGTACATGTGGAATCAATATTATTCTATGCCGCAATCAAGGCACCAATACCGATCCGCTCTCTCCAGGTGGGCTTATCATGGCCCCGCACCAGCTAATAAAAATGCTTACATACAAACTAAAACAGTAAATTCTACGGGCAGGATAAGAGATATTGCCGTACATGTACCCTTTGTATTACCCGATGATACCGGAATACGGATTTTAGCTGCTACCGGAGGAGTGTGGGCACTGATAGAGAAAAAAATCAATGCTTCGACAACCGATATTTCCCCGGTGTGTTTGAGTCATTCAATACCTGCCAAAGACTTTACTTCATTTGCTTTTCATCCCATAAAAAAGGGAATTATTTTGGTCGGTACCGGTGAGCCATTATATGCTTGCGGAACAGGACTATATAGATCCACGGATAATGGAACTACATGGGAAAGTATAAAAATGGATAATCAATACCCTTGCCTGATACATAAATTATTTTTTGATAAATCGAACCCGGATATCCTGCATGCAGCAACCTCCGTTGGTTATATGAGATCTGCAGATGGGGGTACTACGTGGAAAACAACTTCCACAGTTGCTGATATAACCGATGCCGTTGCTGATCCTGTGATACAGGACCGTTTATATTGTATATCCGGTAGTGGTATATTATTTAAAAGCAGTGACAATGGTATGCATTGGGATACAATAGCAACAGACCTGCCGTCAAATCAATCCATTCATGCGGTGCTGGCTATAGATCCCAAATCATCTGGTACTGTATTTGTAAATATGGTGGCCACGAATCAATTGACTCTTGGCTTGTTTAAGTCTATGGATGGTGGAGCTCATTTTAAACCTTGTACCTTTAAAACTCAAAAAATGCCGGATATGCATTGGGGGCAAGGATATTTTAATAATATCGTGGGCATTTCACCCAAAAACAGCATGCATGTATTGGCCGGTGGAGGAGGGTTTTTAAGAAGTGTTAATGCTTTCGATTTCGACGGTATAGATGCACATCATGCCGATCAGCATGCTATAGTATGGGATAAAAATGGAGACATGTACCTGGGAAATGATGGGGGCTTATTTGTATCCAAAGATGATGGTTTGACTTTTTCTGCCAGGTATAATGTGTTCCCTATTGCTCAATTTTACAATGCTGATGTATATGCTAAAAATGCAGAATATATTGTTGGCGCTACACAGGATAATGGCACTGTTTATAGAAATACGAATGGGTGGTTTACCACACAGTTTGGCGATGGATTTAATGCTACCATCAGCCAGGACGATCCCAAGTCGATGTTCACCCGAAATGCAAATTTATTACTTCAGTCTTGGGAGGCCGGGGACTCCTGGTTACCATTGCAATATTGTTTTGGAACTGGCAGACTCTATTATGAAAGATCCAACGCTTTAAAGCCTTCTTTTGTAAATATGCCACTGGTAGAATGTGGCAAAGGCCCAGCCCGCTTTGTGGCGGATTCTCTCAAATTTATACCATTATCCAATACAGTAGAGTTTCCCACGGAGGTTCTTTCATTGTCTATCTCCAACAAAGCAGTGTCATCTGACAAAGCCAATATCTATATGAGTTCTGCCAACGCTGATCCAAACAAACAAATTATCATCCGAAGACGAAACGAAGAGTCGTGGTCTTTTGGAAATAAAACCGGGCTCACCGGGCAATATTATAAACTAATTCCACATCCATATAAGTTTGATGTAGTATATGCATTGGGTCTTGGAATAAATAATGATAAATTATTTAAATCGGCAGATGCCGGTAAGACCTGGTATACTATTTCCGGCAACATACCCGACCTCCCGCTATCTTGTCTGCTGGTGCATCCCTTTAATGATGATTATTTATTAATTGGAACTGCCGGATTTGGTTTTTTGACCTCTAAGGATGGTGGTAAATCTTGGTCAGTATTCAACAACGGTGCTGCTATAGGCACTATAGTATCTGATTTACACTATGAGACTAAACCACTCATTCGCGACCGGGTATCGGTATTGGCCGCAACTTATGGCCATAGTATTTTAAAATCGGAATGGGTATTGGAAAACTCCGTAAAAAACACTGAAACTGTAATTAACACAGCTACATTGAAGGTTATTCCAACTCATATGCAAAATGAGTATCAGATTATATATTCACATCAAAAGGCTTCAAACGTAAGAATATTCCTGACAGACATGCACGGACGAAATCTTTACAAAATACATACAGGTGTTCTGACCAGCGGATGGAGTAGCTTTTCATTGCAAATGCAAGAATATCCAAATGGGGTTTACCTGCTTTCGGCTCTGGAAACTGAAGGAGGAATTAAAACCGTTAAATTTATAAAATAATAATTGCATTTAGAGAAAGGGTGTTCTTTCCTCGTATTTGATTAAAATAATGTTATTAAAAACCAGGATATTCGCACATCAGAAAAATGGCTGGCACCCGTGCTAAGCTATGATATATAATTAATTTTAATGCAACAGGAAAATCCAGCCCATCCAAACTACCCACCACAGGATGACGATTTTAGTTTGAAAAAACTAATCCAGACCGGACTGGACTATTTTTGGCTATTGTGGAAAAATAAATTGTGGATCATCCTATTGGGATTATTGGGAGCCGGAGGTATGTACCTTAAAGCTAAATTGACTCCGGTAAAATTTGGTGCCTCGCTCACGTTTGCATTAAATGAAGGAGACGGTGGATCAAGTTTATCTGCGATATCCGGGCTCCTGGGACAGTTTGGATTAGGTGGAGGTGGTGGAGCAGGTGGTAAAGTTTCTTCAGATAAAATCATTGCTCTTTCCAAATCCATGCGAATCGTAAATCAAGCCTTATTTGATCGTGTGACCATCGATGGGAAATATGATTTTATTGCCAATCATATTATAGAAGTGTATAAAATGGATCAAAAGTGGGCTAAGTACAATCCTAATTTTGTCAATTTCAGATTTAAACACAATGTGACCGATTCATTTACCTTAGATGAAAATTCAGCTTTGAAAGGAGTCTATGGATTTACAGTTGGTGGACTGGAACCCGGACTTGTGACTTGTGTATACGATAGAGAGAGTACTATATTTACTTTGCGGTCTGATACTGAAAAGGAAGCCCTGTCATTGGAGCTTACCAATCACCTTTTTGAAAGATTATCCAAATTTTATATACAACAGTCAAGTGATAAACAAAAACTGACTTACGACCTGATTAAAGCTAAAGCAGATTCACTGTATAAAAAATGGACAGGCAGTGAGTACGCTGTAAGTAGTTCTATACAAAATCAAAATGCACTTTGGTCACCCGTAGACCGTACTCAACGTGATATAAAAGGCAAACAATCCACCATTTATGCTATGGCCTATGCCGAGTCATTGAAAAACCTGGAAATTGCCGACTATGCACTCAAAAACAGCACCCCTTTCATCAGGGATATAGACAAACCCTTTTTCCCTCTCGATACCACTATGCCCAATTGGATCCGACAGACGATTATCGGTCTTTTTCTCGGCCTAGCCCTTGGATCAGCTATAATCATAGGAATAAAGATAGTTACGGACGCAATAAAAAGCTAAAAACAACGTATCTTTGAGTAATAAAACTACTCAATCTTGATTGGGGATCTGATTTCATCAAAAACGCGAATAAAACTGCTTTTGAAGTTTTTTCTCAACGGCAGCACGACCTCCTATTTAAGAGAACTGGAATCTGAGTTTGGTGAGTCTACCAATGCTATACGCCTGGAACTGAACAAAATGGAAGAAGCCGGCATGCTGGAATCGTATTCAGAAGGAAATAAAAAATTTTTCAAAGCCAACCGTAAATACCCCCTGTTTAATGAGATCCATAGTATTCTATTGAAATATGTGGGCCTCGATCAGGTGCTGGAAAATGTACTCACCAGATTGGGGCATCTCGATAAAGCCTATCTCGATGGTTCTTTTGCCAAGGGTAGGGACAGTGGAGTAATTGATCTTATTTTGGTGGGTCATTTGGATAAATCGTACCTGATCCAATTAGTGGAAAAGGCAGAAAAATTAATCAAAAGGAAGATAAGATATATTATATACGAGAATGAAGAAGAGCTTAAGCAAAGTAAAGACTCTTTTTCTGATGCACCACTATTGATTTACACTTCCGCTCAAGAGCAATTAGTTACCAATCATTTTAAAGCCAATTGAGGGTATGGCCGTTGCCGGAGTACATTCATATCAAAATTCATTATCTGCCACCGATACTAAATGGTTTGCTGTGCTCACCCGGGTAAAAGCTGAAAAATTGGTCTGCAGCCAGTTATCCGAAAAAGGCATCAAAAATTATGTGCCTTTACAGAAGGTTACACGTATATATAGTCGTAAACGCCGAACCGTGTTATTGCCATTGATTTATCGGTATGTATTCGTAAATATTACCAAATCAGATTATGTAAGAGTATTGGAGACCCCGCATGTCGAGATGTTTCTAAAATTCAAACAAGACATTATAGCTATTCCGGATCATGAGATAGAATGGTTGCAGCGAATCACGGGCGAAAATATGGATTTCAATTTGGAAAGCAGGCCATACCGTGCAGGGGATGAAGTAAAGGTAGTCTATGGCAACCTTACCGGATTAAAAGGAAAATTGATAAAATCATTAGGTAAAAACGAGTTGCTGGTAGAGCTTGATCATATAGGCATCGGTCTTCGCATTCAAATAGACCCAGCCCATCTTGAGCTGCTGGCAGCAAATAAATATCAAATTACAGATGACACCATTACTAAATCTAAATTTTCGTTGATTTAGTTTAGGTCTGTAATACAATAAGTTATACATTTTATCCGATAGTCCTTGCGACATATCGAAGGCGAAGCCTTGCAAAAAGTGTTGGTAAATTGTTTGAAGTGGAAAAGTGTTCAAGTGGAAAAGTGTAAGTTGTGTTTCAAGATTTTTTTAATATATAGAATTTTATTTAATCAAGAAATATCCACCATCATTTATGGAATTAATCAATAAAAAATATCAATTTCCTTTCGAAAGACTTGAAGTTTGGCAATTGGCTTTAAGACTTAGCGTAGAAACTAAAAAATTAATAAAGACTTTTCCAAAAGAGGAAAGATTCGGATTGGTAGATCAGATGAGAAGAAGTTCCAGTTCTGTCTGCTCAAACATTGCTGAGGGCTCTGTTCGGAAAAAAGTAAATGACAAGGCAAGATATGTTGAAATCGCGTTCGGCTCATTAATGGAGTTTATGAGTCAATCAATAGAAAGTAATGAAGCTGAATATATTTCCGAAAATCAGCTAGTTGAAATTAGAATTAAAGTTCATGAATTGTCAAATAAAATAAACGCATTTTACAATAAGCTGGTAAAATGACGAAATCACAATTTGACACTTTACCACTTCACCACTTCACCAATTCACCATTAATATGACCCTCTCCATCATCGGTACCGGATACGTAGGCCTCGTTACAGGCACTTGCTTTGCAGAAATGGGCAATAACGTAATCTGTGTAGATAATAATATAGAAAAAGTAAATTCACTCATTGCCGGTAAAATACCCATCTATGAACCGGGATTGGAATTGCTGTTTGAGAGAAATACCAAACAGCACAGGCTAAGCTTTACTACGGATCTCAAAGAGGCAGTAGATCAAAGTGAAATTTTATTCCTTGCCTTACCTACCCCACCTGGTGAAGACGGATCTGCAGACCTGAGCTATATACTCGGGGTAGCGGAAACCTTATCCGGTTTAATTAAAAGCTATAAAATCATAGTAAATAAGAGTACGGTCCCGGTAGGTACTGCAGAGAAAGTAGCAAATGTCTTATCCAGGAAATTGGATAGATCATTATTCGATGTGGTTTCGAATCCGGAGTTTTTACGTGAAGGTGTGGCCGTAGAAGATTTTATGAAACCCGATAGAGTAGTAATCGGATCCAATAGTGATAAGGCAACGGCACGTATGAAACATTTGTATGAACCATTTGTAAGACAAGGAAACCCTATCTACATCATGGACCCCAGGTCATCCGAGATGACAAAATA
>CAYNIG010000093.1:0-15445 GCA_964396995.1 uncultured Saprospiraceae bacterium
ACCAAGATCAAATTAATATCATTAATTTGGTCTTGGGAAAAGAATAATTGATCAACAGCCCTGCAAGGGCGCAGTTTATTATATCCCACATCCACCTTTAAAAACCAAACTGGACGAACCGACTTATGGCCAAGTACAGAAACTTAATTGCGCTGGCTCCTTAAAACCTAAACAGAAATTAGTCCATAGATAGAAGAAGAATCTACAATATAGAATCCCTTTTTACTAGCCCTGAAAAAGGCTTTGTTGTAAAAGAACAATTGATCAATTGCCCTGCAAGGGCGTAGTTTATTAATTTCTGAAATCGCAGCCATTGACCTGGTAAATACCGGAAGCGATACCAGACCTCAAAGAAGATGGACAAAGAAAAAAGAATTCAATCCATCCTAAGCACAGTAGAAACAGAAATTAGTTCATAGATAGAAGAAGAATCTATCATATAGAATTCCTTATTGTCAGCCCTGAAAGGGCTTTGTTTTACAACCAAGATCAAATTAATATCATTAATTTGGTCTTGGGAAAAGAATAATTGATCAACAGCCCTGCAAGGGCGCAGTTTATTATATCCCACATCCACCTTTAAAAACCAAACTGGACGAACCGACTTATGGCCAAGTACAGAAACTTAATTGCGCCTTTAAAACCTAAACAGAAGTTAGTCCATAGATAGAAGAAGAATCTACCATATCGAATCCCTTATTGCGAGCCCTGAAAGGGTTTTGTTTTACAACCAAGATCAAATTAATATCATTAATTTGGTCTTGGGAAAAGAATAATTGATCAATAGCCCTGCAAGGGCGAAGTTTGTTATATCCCACATCCACCTTTAAAAACCAAACTGGACGAACCGACTTATGGTCAAGTTCGGAAACTTAATTGCGCAGGCTCCTTAAAACCTGCAATAGGTCATACCTCTTAAAAGATCGGTCAGGCTACTGTAACAGATCTGCCAGGTGAAAGGGTTACCCCTACGGAAACAGATGTGATTGGCGCATTTCCACTCAAAATAGTAATACCAGCTATTTACTTTTTTGATAGAGAATGCTTTTTGGGTTTTTCCAATAGCTACGGTGGAGATTTCTGAACCACCAAAATCAGATGGAAGGTATTTCATAAAATCTCTATCTTCATCACTACGAATCCAATGTCGCACCATCCTTCCACACTCCTGCTATTCTTTCTCATCTTTTACATTTTACCAGTATCATCCCAGGACCTGGAAGCTCTCCAATCCCGTATAAAATCAGAACCCATTAAAATCTCAGGCCTCGTATCCCTGCAGAGCAGTATCAACGATATCACCGGTATAGCACCAAGGTATAATCCATTTACTTATCGTATGATGGCTATGATCAATATAGATGTATTGGGCATTCAGTCTCCGTTTTCATTTATCTATGCTAATGGGAATTCCGTATACCGATTACCATCTTATGCTTTTTACGGTGTGAGCCCTTCTTATAAATGGGCTAAGTTGCATGTCGGTGACAGGACCATGACATTCTCTCCGTATACATTGAATGGTCATATGTTTAGAGGCGTAGGTATGGAATTAAAACCAGGTAGATGGAGGATAGCCGGCATGCATGGCAGGTTGAAAAGAGCAGTGGCTGAAGATCGGCAATTCCTTCAGGGATTGGATCCGGCATTTCGAAGAATGGCAGCTGGGATAAAAATGGGGTATGAATCCAACCAAACCAAACTGGCAGCTATCTTGTTTCATGCTGATGACAGGCAAGGTTCATTTGCAGGGGATAGCACTTCTTTATTGCGACCTGCTGATAATCTGGTATTGGGATTAGAAGCCAGTCACCAATTTGGTCCTGTAAGGCTGCAAATGGATCTCGCGCGTAATTACCTCACTCGCGATAAAAGATCCGACAGGATAGAGAGTGATTGGAAGTCAAACGCCCTGGGTTTATTTCAGCCCAGGCTTTCATCATCGCAGACCCATGCTATCAATATCAAATCATCCATCAACATCAAAAAAGCTACCTGGTCGTTGGGGTATGAAAAGGTAGACCCGGGATATTTTAGTTTGGGATCTTTATATTTTCAGAATGATTTTGAAAACATCACTACAGGAGTTCAATGGTCTATGTTTAAACAAAAATTGAATCTGGCATTGCAGTCAGGCTTTCAACGCACCAACCTGGCCAATAAAGAGAGTAATAACCAAAACCGATGGCTGTTATCCGCCAACGCATCGTATAATCCCTCGTCCTGGTTTAACAGCCAGGTATCCTATTCCAATTTTAATCATACCACCCGCTTGCGTAGCATCAGCAATCCACTTTCACCCATTGATTCTCTCAGTTTGATCTCCACTCAAAGACAAATCACAGGCTATGCTCAATGGTCCTTGAATAAAAACCAAACTTCATTGGTGGGACTTAATACTTCATACCAGCAAGGTCAGTCAATATTAAATGACTTGATTCAACAAGATAAAAATGATTTTTTACTGATTAATATTTTTCACCAATATCGTTCCAGTAGTAAATGGCAGTTTTCATCAGCGATAAATTATAATACCAGTAATTTTTTAAACTCTAATCTGCGGTCTATCGGCCCTTCATTACAAGTTCAAAAGACATTTTATAAAGACAAAATGAATTTTGCAGTACAATTGGCAGATAACGAAATCTTTCAGGAAAAAAAACACAGTTACACAGCAATAAACCTGAATGCCGCTGTGGCATATAGCACCGGCCATCATAGTTTACAATTTCGATCATCTTTTATTAATAGAATAGCCCTGGCTAATAGTGCCTTGCTGCCTTTCAGAGAGATAATGGCAGAAATGGGCTATACTTATCGATTTAGAAAGTGATATAATATCATCCAATGAAAGTTTCCCCGGTATCATCTTTTTCAAAAATTGCTCTACCGGTACCAACCAGACATTCTCATTTATTAAGATTTCATTTCCGCGATACACTAGCATTACCTTTGCCAACGGATACTCATTGTAAATTCCAGTAGTCCTTTGATAGATATAGGATATCCATGCTTTTAAATGCAGCGCCATCACACCTAATGTAATTGGGATTTTGAATTAATTTAGTCAACATCAAACGACTCTTCATAAAGTACTACCTTTGAATTTATAAAATCCATTTACCGATGAACTATAGAAAAAACCTATTCGCAATATTACTACTGGCCTTTTGCATTTTTGCAAAGGCACAATCTCCAAAGCACCATATCATAGCCTATTATACCGGCGATGCAGACATGATCAAAGCCTATCCGGTAGGTAAACTCAGTCATATCATATTGAGTTTTCTCTCTATTTCTCATGACTCACTGACTTTTAAAAGTGAAAAACAGGAAAACACACTCAAGTCATTAGTAAGTCTGAAAAATCAATACCCTGATTTGAAAGTCATGGTTTCCATTGGTGGCTGGGGTGGATGCCCGCAATGCTCTGATTTGTTCTCTGTAGCTGAGCATCGAAATATGTTTGCAAAGACCACTGTGGAATTATTTAAAAAATACAATGCAGATGGTATCGATCTCGACTGGGAATATCCTACTATTGCAGGTTATGAAGGCCATAAATATGCCCCGGAGGATAAACCTAATTTTACCGAGCTGATCAAAGCCTTACGCAAGGAAATGGGTGACCGATACGTATTGAGTTTTGCAGCAGGGGGATTTAATCGTTTTTTAGAAGAATCGGTGGATTGGAAATCAATCATGCCCTATCTTGATTTTGTAAACCTCATGACTTATGACCTTACCAGTGGGGCCAGCAAAACTACCGGACATCATACTCCATTAGCAAGTAATGAATCTCAAAAACAATCCGCTGATAATTGTATTACCTGGTTATTGAACCACGGCGTCCCTGCAAAAAAACTGATCATGGGTGCTGCCTTCTATGCCAGGGTATGGGAAAATGTGGCCAATGTAAATAATGGTTTGTATCAGGCAGGAAAGTTTAAGCAAGGCGTAAATTATAAACATCATTCTTCTTATTTTGCCGATAGCCTGGGTTTTAAATATTTTTGGGATAAAAAAGCGAAAGCACCCTATCAGTTTAGTGCCAGCAAAGGATTGTTTGCTACCTTCGATGATCCAAGATCTATTAAAGAAAAATCAAAATACATACGCAGAAAAAAATTAGGCGGCATTATGTTCTGGCAATTGACACAAGACAAACCCACCGGAGGCCTGATCGATGTGATGGCTAAAGTATTGAATAAGGAATGATACTGTATTTTTGATGCATGACAATAGATGAGTTTTTGCTAGCCTGTACCTCCGATGAACCCGGTGATGAATTACTAAAGGATGCTCACCTGCTTTCCCTTTGGTATGATAAAAAAGGAGAATGGGAAAAAGCACATACCACCATCCAGGATCTGCCGGATCAAATTGCTGCTGCAATACATGCGTATCTTCATCGAAAAGAAGGAGATACCTGGAATGCTGATTATTGGTATCGAAGAGCCAATACTAAACGGAAAGATATTTCATTGGAGGAAGAATGGAGAGAATTGGTACAAAAACTTACCAATTGAAGCAATAACTAAAAATTATAAAATAAGGTATCATCTGAATACCACATCAGGAGTATTCCAAAACTTTGGCAGTCGGTGTGCCCTTCTCGTATCCCGCAAAACGTTAGTACCGCAATGTACTTGCCCTTCCAATACATGGTAATACCAGGTATCGACAAAATGAGGTTGTACATTGGCTTGTTCACATACTGCAATGGTAAAAAGCTCAAAGAGGTCCACCATCTCATCAACAATGACAAATCGGTTAATATTTTGCCTTAAAATTCCCGCTCCATTAAAACTTCTGCTGTTGGGATTGATGATATGTTGTTGCAATTGTCTTGGTGTAGCACCGGGAAAACTATCTTTGAACAATTGGATTACATCCGCCTGATTTTTAATTCCTCCATAGGTAAACCTTGTACCATTTACATTCCAGCTTATTGGATTGCATTTTTCTACCCAGTAAATACCTCTGTTAAGTTGATAGCGTGCAATTAGATTACGGGATACCCGGGCCACTGTCTCAGGCATATTAAATTCCCTTAGTGTTTCTCTTATAATTTCTATAGCATCCTGATACCTCATGCGTGGTCCATAGGGTCTGGGTATAAGCAATTTCCCATTTACATATTGAAGATTAGCCATATCCGGAGAAATTGAGGATACTTGAAACGAATCGTGATTTCGACCCCAGGCCTGAGTGCTTCTGACCCGATCAAATAAAACAGGTATCTCGAATATTTTTTTGCCTGTAAATTGGCCATTGATCTGGTTCCGAACATTTTGAACAAAAGTCCTGTCTATAAATTGATTGCAACTTTGATTGTTTCGGTCTTTTTCAGCATGCATCATATCAAGGACAGAGATATCAGCCGGGTACAACCCCCTCCCATTTTCAATATTTATTCCAATATTACTTGCATTATCGGCAAGTGGAATTCCATTGTGCGCATTTATTCCCTGATACTCAAATGCAAGATGTACAAAAGCCTTAGGTAAGTCTTCGATAGACTCATCCTGGTACCAGGCATGACCTCTAAACATTCTGGTAACGGGGTGGTTACCGGCCATCATCAAACGAGAATCTAATGTGGTCCTGTAAAAACGTTCAGGCCTGGTCTGTAAAATATGATTTGCAGGAAGGCCTGAAATATATTTTGTGGCCGCTTTTTGCAATAAAGTCATGGCCACCCTTGGTGAGGCATTAAAAAAGCTAAAATGGGTATCACCAGGCATTACAGGTACCACAGATATTACTTCGTCTACATGGCCTACCCTGAGCCAGGTAGTATTGATTTCTACTATTGGTTGCTTTCGTTGAAAAGCTAATATTTTGAGCAAGTCACGATCTACAAATTCTGCACCATTGGGTCTGGTGATATTTCCAATAATTATTTTTCCCAGCGGAGCTCCGGTTATAGGGGGTGTAGATTCTATATTGCCACCATAGTTGGCACTATCGTGCAGTTGATCTATTTTCGCAAACAGACTGGTAGTGGTAGCTCTGCTTAAAGGCACCCAGGTGTTATTTATATTGATAGATAATCCAGCTCCGATTGTATATCTGCTGTATCTGTTAATCTCAATCTCTTTCTGATCAATGGTATCTCTTATATTGCGGACTCTTGACCGCCTCATTCTTAAAGATGCATTCATTGTGGTTACCAACCTTTGAATACATCTACGCAAATTCACCCTTCTATCATACCAGGATGTATAGCTGATTTCTTGCCACGCAGCAGAGGCTTCATCACCCCAATCATTTATTAGATCCAATAGATCGTCTACTAATTCCAGATTATTGATTAAATTATTTGTTTCTAAAAAATTCAATAATTCAGTCCTGCCTGTCGTCGATTGAACTTCAAAATTGCGGGTCCACAGTTCAGTAAAAAGGCCTATATCATCGGATGCGAAATAATTATTTACAAAACTGGCCAGGTTTTGTTGTCGAGCTGAAAATGAAAATGTATTCATCCTCATACGGGGTAAATGAAGTATTAATTCCTGGGTATTGTTTTGAGCTCCCTGTATAAAACTATGTTGGTATTGATCCTGATGCCAGATATCGTGATCGGTCATCCTGGAAGGTACTTCTATGAGTGGAATGCCCCATGCTCTGCTCAATGCTCTTACTTCTGTAAGTGTAGCTGTATTCCAATCTGACCGGGTGATGTACAGTTTTTTTACTGGCAATATAGAATCCATTAATAAGAATGGAGCTATTGAAAATTTACCGATATCATGAATGACCATCCTGGCTCCACGGCCAAATGAAACAATCTCTAAATTAAATAAGGATTCGTTTACTCTACCGGCAGTATAGTTTAGACTGAGAGTAGTGATTCGGTCAAATGCTCCGCCTGGGATAGACCTTACTATGATTTTAAAATGATAATTTCCTGCCTGATTCAATTGGGGTAAAATAAAACAATCATTAAACCCTGGTCTGCGGGCAACTACATGTCCCTGGGCATCGAATAGAATAATTCGCTCAGCTACAAATCTTGAACACCGGAGAAATATATCCGTGTTGGCCTGCAAAGGCTGAGTAACTTTTATTATAATATTGTATCGATCATCATCATTGCGAATAGATCTGTTATTTATAAAGTCTCTATTTCTTAATGGGCCTGCCGATGGCCTGGTAGGTAATCTCCTGTTTTCTATATCCAAATTCGGAACTAGGATGGCGCCATACCTGCTACTACGCAAACTGTATTCCTGAGCAGACATGCTCACTATACCATCTTTGTCATAATCGGCATGCAATTCAAAATTGGGCATAGCAAATAATTAAATTCAATTATTCTCCTTGTGGCAACCAGGTGCCATCGGTTTGTTTTACCCAGGAAGGTAAGGAGGTATCTTTTCGCAATTTGACCAGGGAAGTAGGTATGCGGTATTCCCATGCATTACCTACAGGGATTTCACCTCCTGGCTGGTTCAAACGTTCAGCCAATTCATCAGCAATAGGTAAATATAAATCATCACTAATTGTAGGTAAAGGGCCGCCTAACCAGGGCTCGCCAAAAAGTCTGAAATGATCTACTGCAGCCTCAAACCCCCTTCGGACGGGAAGCACTACCCGTACGTACCCTGCCCTCAGAAAGGATTCAAAGTTTTGATCATCGTCCCTGATCGACATTTTATCCAACCAACCGGATTTTCGTCCCCAGAAATATGGATACGTGATGAATGATAGGTTTTCCCATTCAAAAGCCTGTTCAAAAAAACGGATGTATTTTCCTTCTGCATGGGCTTCATTGAAATCAATGGTTGGCATACTAAGGCTATCCGTGTTTATAGCATCAAACACATCAAAATGTTGTTCGGTCAAAATCGAAATACAAGCGCGTTTCACTTCTTCATTTATGGTATTCAGATTGGTCTGTGAAGATCTGCTGTCAATTTGTGGTGGAGCTAAAGCTTCGAGTTCTGCGAGTTTTGCTTCATATTCTGACATCCTGGTTTTATAAGCATCCAGCAATTTAGCATGTGTATCGGCTTGCCAGAGTTGTATGGCTCGTTCAGTTCTCCTGCATTGGACTTCAATGGCTACAGCACCATCACTGATGCGGTGTGTAGTGAGCGCCATAGGGACAGACCCTGTTTCTCTATCCAGGTTTGTTCTCCAGACCCAACCATTGCTTTCTTCAAATCGATGATCTCGCTGACCCAGTATTACATCCAGTACCCATCCATCCCAAACCATGACTACAATACCAAATGTGGCTGTAATGGCTTCATAGCCATCCGGTATTTCTATTCTGGTAGAGTTAGTAAATTTTTGATCCTTATCTGCACCACCTGTATTAAAATTATATGATTCTACCCGAAAAGGTTGGGGCGGAGGCACTACATCGGTAGCTCCATACAAGGTGATAAATCGTTGATAATTTTCAGGTGTAAGATGTCCTGGCTGGATTTCAAGAGCAGGCGGCTGTATTATTTCTATTGCATTGGTGCGTCGTTTTTGGAATGCATTTAAAAGCATGGCACCTGGCTCAGGTATCATAATATCATAAATAGTTCGTTCTCCATAGTTAAATACCTGTGCTTCGTAAACTTTCATTATCCATTGATACATGCCCGTTACATGTCCATCGCCTGCGACATTATCAAATCCATGCTTGTTTGTATCTTCTATTTCTCTGAGTATTCTTTTGGTTTCTCTATTAAGCACCCGCTCAGTTACCTTTTCTGAAGTCTTCTGAGTTACTTCTCTTCCTACTGTAGAAGAAAAAGAAGTACTTTGTTCTTCTCTTCTGTTCCAGGAGGCCTCACCCGTAGCTTGAAATCTGAATGATGGCCCATAGCTGCCTTCCACAGTAAGGGATCCTTTTACTTCAGTTTGTTCAGTTAGTGCTTTCTTTACCTCTCGTTGCATTTCAAACCGATCGGTGGTTTCTAATGAGTTTTCAGTTGTAGTATCTATTTCTGTCTCGCGGGTAGTGATGGTTTCCGTTTCTAATCGGGTGCGGTAAATGCGTTCTTTTGACTCTCCTTTGAGTATGTTTTCAATATGAGATATTTCACCTGCTTCATATCTTTTTAATTGTTGCCTTACCATTTGTAAATCTATTATTCCGGCAGGTTCCATGGTAGAATGGGTAGCAGGTATTGATGCAAACTCCGGTTTTACAATCTCTGTGTAATTTTCCAATATTTGGTCAGGGTACCAGGTAAGCACCATAGCCGGGGGTGATGAATATATATTGACCAAGGTGGTACCAATTCTCTTCACTGTATTCATAGTATTGGATTGCACTAAGGAATGCGCCTCCTCAAAAAGTTGTTTCTTTTCCAGTACTAATTTATCAACAGTATATGAGATGGGCAGTTCAGGCTGAAGTCCTTCCTTTGTCAAAAGATTGATCGTCGTGGCAGATAGTTTTTTGATGCCTTCAGCACTTAAGATAAGGCTTGATTCTTTATTTTCTTGTGGCAAAAACGCGCTACGACCGACGATCGCCATTTTTCCATTTTTAGACAGGGGAAGTTCAATTTCATTATTCATCACGGATTGTAACGAAGACATTTTTGTAGCCTGTTGAATAGAGGGCAGTGCACCAGCGATTTTACCCATTCCATCCTGGCTGTTAAATATGGAATCTGCACTCGCTTTAATCATTGAACCAAATATTTGATTTCGGATTTGCAATTCTTTTTGAAACAAAGCTTCCGGTTGCAGTTCGGCAGGGGTGTAAGCTAGCTCAGACTTTGTTTGTTTGGTAAAGGCAAAGTTTTTAGGAGATATCGAAAGAAGCTCATTCACTGCCTGATTTATTTCCTTATAGCGTTCTGCCAATGATTTTAGTCTTTCTTTTGAGTTATTGGAAGTTCTCTTGGTTACTTTAGGGGAATGGCTGATTATTCCATCAGGCAATGAAATTACACTTTTGAGGTAGCTATTTATTTCCGAATTTTTCGTTGGAAAACCCTGGATAGATGCGTTGGTCAACAGCAAATGGTATACCCGGAGGCAATCGGCCATTTCAAGTATGGGAAGTGGGTGCAATTCAGTTAAAAGCTTTATCGTAAGAATAGAGTCTTTGAGGTTCAGTATGGTGGTTAGAACTTCTTGTTTTTTGACAAAAAGATTTATTTCAGATCCAAGCAGGTTTTTTAATTGGTCTGTAATCGATGGGGGTACAGCTGGATCATAACTTTGAAGTACTGGTAGAGCAGATAATAATGCAGCACATATTTTGTTTTCTTTGACCTGCCCAATAAATTTTGTCGATTTGGAATAATTCCTTGCTAAGGCTTTTATTTTTTGTGATCTATCTGCAGAGGAAGGTAAGGAGATTATACTTTGTTGAAATTCAGACCCTGTGCTTAAACTGATCGATTCCAAATCCGATGCACGTTTTATCGCAGATCTCAATTGATTAAACTTGAATAAATATTCCATAGATTAGATTTTATAATATTATTCTAAGTGTAACATGTTCAAGAAAAGTTACAGAAATCCAACCTGGCGCTGCTGGGGGAATCAATAAAACATTGACCCATATTAGTTTATTGAAAGAAATAGATTGATTAAAATAAAAAAAGCCCGCCGTTTATTTCACCCGACGAGCTTTCATCTTAAGCTATAAAATTTTTATTGTTTATTTCAATTTTCCCACTATCTATTCACTTATGTAATTCGTACATCGTACATCGTACATCGTACATCGTACATGGTACATGGTACATGGTACATCGATTACTGCTGTTTCCTTTCTCTCACTTCTTTAATCTCTTCTTTCGCAGCGTCGATCTTTTTCTTTATCTCTCCTTTTTTATCATCTATTTTCTTTTTCACTTCTTCGAGTTTGACATCTACTTTGGATTGCCCTTCGTCTAATTTGATGATAATTTTTTCTGTTTGACTTGGGCCCAGATCTTTTACATTTATTTCGAGATCTTTTGCTAATTCTTCAGCCGATTTTCCCAGGTCTTTTGATTGCTGTTCCAGGTCTTTGGCTAATTGTTCTGCTTCCTTTCCCAGTTCAACGCCATTTTGTTCTAATTGTTCTAAAGCCTGGCCAATTGATTCCTGAATGGTATTACCGAGATCGTTTGTCTTTAATTCGCAGCCTTCGCATACCAATCCCTTATCAGTCATCTTCCATTGTTTGCCCGCAAAATCCCAGGGGCCATTATAGTCAGCATCACGATCACCGTCTACCGGATACAGATGCTCGGCTATTTTTATTTGCTTGCCAATTGGCACATGGATGAATACCGAAGCGTGCTGATTTCTGATCTTATCGTTTTTATCAATCTCGATATAGTTATTTACTTTCAATGTGTTGCCGGTAAAAGAAGCTACACTACTTATATTATTGGCTCTTCTTTTAGCTTCTGAAGTACTGGCTCCCGATGCTATGTTTTCCTGTATGATATGAAATTGATCATCTTTGGAAGGAATGATGTGAATCGGTACGCGGGGGAAAACCATTTTTTCATCCTCTATCCAGGCTTCACCGAAGAGTGTAAAAATATCTTCCCTGTCTTTCTTATCTCCATATTCCACATTAAGTACATCAGATGAGATTTTTCCTTCAAATACCGTCTTATCCTGGTTTGCGGTATTACTGAATTGTCTGCCCGTATTTACACCAAAAGAAACTCCCCCCATTAAATTTAATAGCCACAATCCACCCAATCCAGCTGCGATGGCTTTAGGCATCCGGGTTCCATTATAAAACCGGGCTCCCAGCATCAGCACAAATGCAAAAGGAATCATTACCAGGAAAAATAAGTTCATCATAGACAACGCCCCCAAAGCTCTTGGTCCGGCCACAAAATGCTGAGCATAGGGCCATAGCATAGACCAACCAAAGATCAGTCCTACGATCATCATGGATAACATTATAATCAGTACGATGGAGGCAATCTTTAATAAGAATGGTATTACGTGTTTTAATATGCTTCCTATAAATACAAATATCCCTGCCAACACACCTCTGCCTGTATTAAAAGCCTTTCCCGCAGTGGCCATACTGGCATCAAATTGTTGTTTGGTTTCAGGATCAATAGGTGAGCCAAACTCTTTTGATAAATGTTCGATTTCTTCCTGCACTTTTTTAGCAATGGAAGCATAATCGATGGGCTGACCTTTCATTGCCAACCGGTCTGCTGCACTATCAGCTTTAGGTAAAATAATGGCTAATATGATATATAACCAAAAACTAATTCCACCACCTATGATACCAATAGCAAATGCCACGCGAACCCAGGTCGGATCATTGATGCCAAAATAAGCAGCGATACCACTACACACCCCGGACAATACTTTATCGTCGGGATCTTTAAACAATCTGCGCCCGCTTTTTTGTTTTCTGGGTCTTTCAGGATCAAATTGTTTTTCGTCTATAGGATCGGCACCAAACTCTTCAGGGGATCCCATAATAGCAATTACTTCTTTTACTTCTCTCAGAGTCACTATCGCTTTGCCTTCAGCCCGCTCCACTAATAGTTCTGAAAGCCGGCCCTCGATATCGCTTATGATTTCATCGCAACCGGGAGAGTTTTTAAAATGTTTTTTAAGGCTGCGTATATAAGCTTGCAGATATTCGAATGCATCATCATCTACAGTGAATGGATTGCCGCCAAGATTTATTGTTTGAATCTTATTCATCTTTATTTGTGGTTTGTAGTTTGGTGAACACTTTGGACTAATTCTCTCCAGGATTCATTCAGCTCCTGGTACAGCTGCTTACCATATTGGGTGATCTGATAATATTTACGCGGAGGTCCGGAACGCGATTCCTGCCAGTTATATTCAAGATATCCTGCATCCTTCAGCCTGTTGAGCAAAGGATATAATGTACCTTCTACCACTATGAGCTGTGCGTCCTTTAGTTTTTTAATGATATCTGAAGGATACACCGGAGCCTCATGGATGATAGCGAGGATGCAAAGCTCCAGCACTCCTTTTCGGAGTTGAGCTTTACTATTTGCGATATTTAATGTATTTCCATCCATGACACAAATATATAGGTTTTGGCCAGTACTTTGTCAAGCATAGTACTATAATAAATTTAGAAGCTGGTAAGGCATAAATCATAAAATATTGATTATTAATTATTAATATATTCTAATTAGTTTAATATTAAATTATTATTTTAATTAAAATCGGCATCTGATGTCTAAAAACTTGATTTAGAGGGGTAGATCGGTAGAGTTTGGTCGAAAATCAAATATCAACCTTTCTCCTTAGCCGCACAGTATTCCATTTTCGTTTTAATAGGCGTGTGCTAATATGTTAAGACATTAGAAAATTACTGGATACTTAGCTTATAAAATTGCTTATTTTTGTTACTTTTGTTAATTAACCGTTAATTTTTTTATACTTTTTTGAAACTTTATTTGAATATGAAACAATTAAAACTCATGCACTTTTTGACAAAAATATCCGGTAAGATGTTTTTGTCCACCCTGTTTATGCTGGTTACCATTAGTCTCTTCTCTCAGGTAAAAGGCATAGTCAAAGATGCTAGTAATGGTGAGCCTTTGATAGGCGCATCTGTATTAGTGAAAGGAACTACTGTAGGTACCGTGACTGGACTGGATGGCGATTTTACACTGGATGCAAAGGCAGGTGATGTATTACAAATTTCGTATACTGGATTTTCCAATCAGGATGTAACCGTTCCGGAAGACCTCATGATAGTGGTTGAATTATCACAAGGTGTCAACATCGATGAGGTGTTGGTAACCGGCTACTCTACTCAAAAGAAAAAAGATTTGTCAGGCGCTGTATCCGTGGTTAAATCCAAAGATTTGGTGGCCGTACCGCAAGGAAATTTTATCAATGCATTGGAAGGCAGAGCCGCTGGTGTTACAATTGGAAGCTCTGGTGAGCCGGGAGCACCTGTTGCCGTTCGTATCCGTGGTATTTCTACATTTGGTAATAACGATCCACTCTACATCATAGATGGTGTACCAAGAAGGGGAGCATATCAGAATGCCATTAATCCGAATGATATTGAAAGCATCCAGGTTTTAAAAGATGCCTCTGCAGCTTCTATTTATGGTGCAAGAGCCGGAAACGGTGTAATCATCATCACCACTAAAAAAGGAAAATCAGGTGAACCCAAGATTACGTATGATGCGTCTTATGGATTTCAAAATCCGACTAAATTCATCAAAGTACTCAATACCCAGGAATGGGCTACCATGAGATTTAAAGGATTAAAAAATGCCGGTGTGCCGGCAGGAGCTACCGATGCAGCATTATACGGTACCGGCGCCACTCCGGTGATTCCAGACTATATATTGCCTTCCGGAGCTAAAGAAGGCGACCCGAGAGTAGCCCCTTCTAAATACAATGCCGATATCAATAGTCCTGATTTTAATTTGATCACCAAAGCCAATAAAGTAGGTACTGATTGGCAGGATGAATTGTTTAACCAGGCTCCGATGACACAGCACAACCTTTCCATATTGGGCGGATCTGATAAGAGTAAATATGGTGTTTCTTTTAATTATTATGATCAAAATGGAATAGGTCTCCATACTTTTTCCAAAAGGTATAGCTTCAGAGCAAACACTGAATTTAAAGTAAAAAAATACATAACTGTGGGTCAAAACCTTACCGCAGCCATCGAATCATCATTAAGGGGTAATGTGGATATTCTGGGTGGCATACGCGCCCAACCCATCATGCCCATATATGATATCAATGGATTTTATGCGGGTTCTAAAGGTATAGCAACGAATGCGTCTAATCCATATGCCGCATCGGATAGAGCGAAAGACAATTTGAACAGATACAATACTATTTTTGGTAATGTTTACGGTGAACTTAACTTTGGCTTCTTAGATGAAGTGTTTGGTTCCAGCATATTGAAAGATCTTACCTTTAGATCAAGTATAGGAGGTAATATCGGATCCGGCAGATCTTACGGCTTCACTTACAGAACTATTGAACATTCTGAGCCAAATGCTTCCAATAGTTTCAGGGAAGATTTTAATAATGCGACATCTTATACTTTCACCAATACATTGACCTGGGATAAAACCATAGGATCTCATGTAATTAAAGTACTGGCCGGTGCAGAAGCAATAGAAGATCAGTACAGGGATATATTTGGTAGCCGATCAAATTATTTTACAGATGCTAAAAACTTCTGGACATTAAATGGGGGTGCTGCCACCGGACAGGCTAATGGAAGCAATGAAGGAAATTCAGCTCTGTTTTCTGTATTTGCCCGGGCAGATGCCACTTTGTTTGATAAATACATAGTGAGCGCTACTGTACGAAGAGATGGATCTTCCCGATTTGGACCGGATAACAGATATGCTATATTTCCTGCCTTCTCAGTTGCATGGAGATTATCCCAGGAGCCGTTTATGAAATCAGTAAGCTGGCTGGATGATTTAAAACTTAGATTTGGATGGGGCCAGACCGGAAACCAGGAAATCGATGCCAATAA
>CAYNIG010000094.1:0-15390 GCA_964396995.1 uncultured Saprospiraceae bacterium
TCCTTCAATAAATCAATAGGCGTCAATATTTTATGATTTCCCCAGCAGGCCCTAATTAAACTGTACCGGAAGAAACCCGGACAAATAAAAACTTAGTTTATTATTTTTTTATAAATACTTTCCAGATTGGATTGAAACTGGTCAAAGGCAAATGTCTTTTGTACGAATCGCCTGCCCCGCTCACCCATCTCTATTGCTTCAGCCCGATTTTGTTGCAGCCATTTTATCCAATATAAAACCTGCCTTAGATCTCCTGGGGGGACAAGAAATCCGGTCTGTTTGTCCAACACCAATTCAGGCATAGCACCCTTATTATATGCTATTACCGGACGACGGGCGGCCATGCCTTCAGCTACAGACCTACCAAAGGATTCTCCTATCAGTGACAGGTTGATTACCACATCTACCAGAGACAAGGCTTTCGAAGAATCTGAAATATAATCAATAAATTTCAACCTGGGTGGAGATGGGATTTTATCAATATATCTTTTTATTTTTTCAGTATCCGGATTGTAAGGACCAATCAATAAAAACTCAACACCTGGATCATCTGTTGATGCGAGGGCAAGTGCTGCAAAGTCGTAAATGCCTTTCTTGGGAATATTAGAACTAATCAGACCAATTTTTATTATGCCATCTCCGGAGATAGGCCCGATATCAAATCGATCCATTTCGATTGCATTGTACAGGAAATAGGTATGGTATCCATTAAATTGCGCCATTGTCTTTTTAGAATTGGCAATAATATAATCGGACTCACTCACCAGCTTTGATATAATATCCTTCGCATTTATTCCCATTCCCGCAGTCAACACCTCGTCTTCTGCTAATAATTCCCTGGCATGTAATACACTTTTTATACCGGCCCGTCTGGATGCAGCCAGTATATCCGGTATTACGGTGGAATTGACATGTACAACACCAATACCCTCTTTATTGATTAATGAATTAATTTCATTTATGTATTGATTATTATAAGATAATCGGTGATCATGCCATCCGTAAGGTAAATGATATACAGCATCAACATAACGGGCCAGTTCATTGGTGTATTCCATATTTTCATTGGGTATAAGGCAGGAAATTTTATATCCAAGATGAAAAAAAGCTTTAGCCAGATCTACAAAACTTCTTTCAGCTCCAAATAATTGCCGGGATGACGAATGAGCGCAGAGTAATATATGTGGTCTGGCTGGTGCAGGACCTTTGGTGCTTTGATCAAGTTCAAAAATTCGTACATGATCGTCACCAAAATTAGTAACCGCAAGTAACTTTCCATCTTCGCTGAAGTCTATTCCATGAGGAAAAGATAAATTTCCACCATAGCTCCCGGTAATTTCTAACGTATTTTGTACCGGATTAAATAAGATTTCGACCACTTTGTCAGCATACTGATTAGTAATGAATAATTGATATCCTTTTGAGGTTATTGCCGGATGGAAAATGGCCAATTCAAAACTATTGACCAAAAAATTACTATGATTCAATGAGGCAATACTTTGTTCTTCTATTTTTCCGGAGTTGGAATCGAATTTATGTATGGCTAACCGTCTGTCGGTCACATTATGATCTTCGTATTCAAGGCTCAATGCTTCAGAATAGATGATGGCAACATATTTTGAATCACGTGTAAATATGATGTCCTTTGGACGCAAATGTGGATGATTATTATGCAAACAACAAACCTGACTAAACGGGGAATTCATATCATATACCTGTACTGAGCCCGGATACTCCAAAGTCGTAAAAGCCAAAAAACGGCAATCTGGAGAAAAGTGTACACCATGACAAGTAAATGCTGCGGCCAGCCTATCCCGTATCTCCATTACCTCCAATTTTTCTTTATTCAATTCATGTATCGTAATTCCTTTTTGGTCTAAAAGGGAATGGGTTACAGCAATCCATTTACCGTTGCCCGATACCATCACCGCATCAGGATATTCAATTTCATTGTTTTTCTGATAAATTAAGGACAGTTGATATTTTGTTTCATGGTCCAGTTTAATTGTTTCTAATTTATAGATTCGCAGATGATGACCTAATAGATTTACGGTGACCAGGTGTTGGTTTCCGATCCAGGATACCCCCGAGCAGGTAGCCAAACGTTTCCGACCGCCAACTGAATAAGGTATAAAATCCTCAGGGTGATCTAAAATGCTATTTTCACTTCGATGCGATATAATTTCTTTACCAATACTGGATTTTTTAAAAAGCGTGGCGATCGAACTAATATCTGAATTCATAAAAATCAATACTATTTAAAAAATTTGTTTTTTTATTTAGCTAAAGTAAAAAACTAATATTCCATTTCATCAAGGAAGTATAGTTCATTCCATATTCATTATATTTTTTATGTAATTTTCCAGTTTTTGATCATCCTTTTTCCCATAAATTGATTCATCAAAAGATTTATTTCCTTTGGGTAAATCCAGGCTTGATTGCACAAGGTCTAACAGATCATCCCTGACAGGATCAAATGGTATCAGGTTGGAAGATATAGCTTTTAGGACGGAAGCGCTTCTGTTTTCAAAAATATTAGTGATGGTGGGTATACCCGATGCAGCCGCCTGATAGGCAATTACGCCCGGATGCGCTGAATAGATAAGTGATATGACCAAATCACAGCCCGATATCAGATCAATGTACTTGTCCTGGGGTAGTTTATTGGATATAAATATTTTATTCTCATTCTGCGTATAAGAGTATGCTGTAGCTATGGTACCGACCATGTAAATTTCGTAGCCGGTATGCTGATTACAAAATTCAGCCACTGTGCTGTAAATCATAGGAGCGAGATTCCGGCTTTGAAATGACTCCGGCCGAAAATAGAAAAATAATTTTTTAGATTTTCCTTGGCTTACAGTATAGGGAATGATTTTGGGAGAGGTAATAAAAATATGCGATTCATTGGATAGTAATTGCTTAGCAGCGAAATATTCTTTAAGTAAAGTAGTGGATATAACCAGGTTTTTCGACTTGGCTACGGCTTGCTCTGCCAGGATATAATCCGTACCAAATGGGAAAAAACCGGCTTCGTGTTCCTGGCAGTAATATACTGTTCGATTTAAATCATTGTATATCTGTACTGCTTTATAAAACAACCTATGATTAAAGGCAACAATGACATGGGGCTTTAGATAAATTGCTGGAAGTTGGCTAATATGGATTACTTCAATGGTAGATAAATACGCGGTGGCGATAGCAGCATCAAAAGTGGGAGAATCTATAGCAATGGTAACCCGGTCAAACAAATTAAAGACAGGCTTAAAATCACGAAAAAATTCACTGTAACCTGCAAAAAATAAATCTGCCTGAAGATAAGAAAATATTATTAAAAGCCAGGAATCAGCTGACCTCTCCCGGTAACTCAAATCAAATATCTCTTCTCTATAGGGTTTGGCAAGGCTCGGTGTCAAAAAGCCCTGACCCGTTTGAGGTGATATACCAAACCTGGTTTTTATTTCATTTGTACTCCAGATCCTGCCTTCCGCTTTTCCAAACAAACAATAATGAATATATCCTGCCGGATATGCTTTCTGATCAATCAAATGAGCTATATCCTGATGCATTGATTTATAAAAAGCCTCATCAAAATCGATTTTACCTGGCATTCCCTTACTTAATTTTGTTATTTCTTCAGTAAACTCATTAAGAGTCAGCTGACCATGATAATCTGAATTGAGATATGCATGATAAATTGCTTTTTCTTTAAATTGGGCATTTTTATGGTTTAAAATTCGGATAGTATGAGAATTGAAGTAATCAGTGAGTTCATTAAAATTCTTTACCTGGATTAATCTATTCCGGGTGCTTTTAAGTAAATCTTTTTTACCGATTTTAATCCAATCGAATCCGGCTTTTTCACATGCATGGAAATACATTCTTTCTATTGCATGGGCTATCGTTCCGTCTTCCTGTTTGTATTCTTTTGGAAAATCGTCAAAAGTCAATCCGGCATCCAATAATGGTTTCAATGCTTTTGTTCGGGCCCAAAACATAGATCCGGATGGAAAGTCAAGATATTGATGTATATCCACCTTGATATTTAATCTTTTAGCTAATTTTTTAGCTATTTTAAAATTATAACCCCATCCCAGGGCTGGGCGCACAGCTTCAAAGTGTTGACAAGATATTATTCCTATATTTGGATTTTTATTAAAAATTTCAAATACGCTATTTACAACAGATGAGGATCCGAGTAAGGTTTGCAGAAGGTAAATTCTCCAGCCTTCTAACGAGCTGCCATAAGGCGATATTTTAGAATGAAGATGAAGCACATAATCATACCAATTATGGATTTCCTTAAATACGATTAGCTTAGGGGCAATATCTCTTCCCCGGTTAGGAGTTATCCTGATTTCAGTTTTTCCTTTTTTCCAATCTTTCAGTGCATTCAAAATAAATATTTTCTTTTCGTCAGTATCGGTAGAGATATAGAGATCGAAATTAAATGGGATATTTAAAACATACTGTTTAAATTCATCTATGAGGTGCTCATAATACATATGGCAAATGACTGCCAGTTTTGGAGTCCTTTCTGGTATACCGGGATTATATTGTAATGGCACCTCGAGAGCATGATCTGCAAATAAGGGTGAAAAATGAGGCTGATCAAAAATGGCCAATTTGTTACTTCTTGTTTTTTCGATCAGTTGTCCTGTGGCCGTCCACCAGATGATTTGTGCAGTCTTTCTAGCAAATTTTCTAAAACGAGGATATTTATTTTCTATTGAACTCATGATTGGATATCAGAATCAATTATTTTTTTTTCAGAATCAGGATATCCTGGAAGCTTAAATAATCTTGTCTGCCTGACCAATTACCATAATTAATAGATTCTATATCAAAATTATATTTAGCAAAAAGGCCTTTCAGTTTTTCCTCTTCATATCCTACTACTGCTTCAGGGACTTCGGGATTATCAATGCGGCAATCTTCATAGGTATGTAAAAACTGAAATGTACTTTTTTTGTCCAATATTAACTGATGCACCAATTCATTTAAAATAAAAAAAGTAACGAAACATCTTCCACCCGGTTTTGCAGTACGGGCAATCTCTGACAGATAATTTTCCATCTCAGCGGGCAGCATGTGGGTAAAGACGGAAGTAAGAAAAATAAAATCAAATTCCTGGTTTTTATATGGGAAGGCATAAGACTTGGCAGGATATTTCCCTGTGGAATTATAACAGGAATTAAAAACATTGGCCAATTGAAAACGAAATTTAGGATATCGTGGAGTAATGTTTTTTTGAGCCCAGTTGACTAATTCTTTTACTATATCAAACCCTTCATAACTTCCCTGAGCATTTAAATACGCCGTAAGCGGTAAAGCCATGCGGCCTGATCCGCATCCAATATCCAATACACGGTCATCAGGTCTGAGTTTTCCGAGATCAATAAAGTAGGTAAAAAATTCGTTTCCAACTTTTAAATAATCACCCCCGCCAACAAGTTCTACCAGATGCTGCGGTGGCCTATCGATATCAGTAGGGACATTTGTTTTTTGTGGTCTGTCTCTTTTAAGAAAACGAGCGCTAACTGATTTGACTTGACTAATCAAGGACATAGATAAAAGATAAAAAATTTAGAATAAAGGCAATACCTGTAAATATAGCTCTTAGTTTTTAAGATTGGAAATAAGATGATAACATAAAAAGGAGAAACTGTTTATCTTCACTCCTCCAATAAAAAGTTATATTCGCTTTCGTGAAGTGATAGTGTAATTTAAGAAATTCATGTTTCCCAGCTCTGCCGCTACTACTTATTATCATATGCACAGATACGATCAGATGCCTTGTCGTAGCCTGCCCTATTTAGACCGGGCTGCTGTGATCATAGAAACAAGGGATATGCCGATACTCCCCTGGACCATCAACAATATAATATTTTTCACTCAATGGCCCGTGATAGTATATCATTCTAATTTAAACTCAGATTATCTTAAACAGATACACCTCCTGAAAAGAATTGAAATTTCAGCAGACTTTAGTATAGATTATTATAATGAACTTTTGGTATCGCGTACATTTTGGCAATCCTTACCTTCCTATGTACTGATGTTTCAAACGGATTCTTTTATGCTCAGGTCCGGGATTGATTCCTTTAGAAAATACGATTATATAGGCGCCCCATGGACAAGAAAAAATCTGAAATGTTTTTCTATTCCCCGGAATATAGGAAATGGTGGATTTTCATTGCGCCGAAGAGATAAAATGCTGCAGATCATTGACGCCTGTCCCTACCCAAAGGGGTTGGCAGAAGATATGTATTTTGCTCAGGGTTTTGAAAAAGTAGGCGGTAAATTACCATCAATATGGGTAAAAAAAAGATTTAGTGTAGAGCATATCTATTACGATCAACCTCTGGGTGTACATGCACCCTGGCTTGCATTCAATGAGAAAAAACTGAATAGAATTTTCGAGTTACCGGCTTCGAAATGATTTTGCACAAACCAAAAGGCTGTTCTGCAGTTACCTGCTAAGCCTGGTTGAATTTTCATTTATTTCAAATCTAAAGTATAGGCTTTGATCACTTCTTGTATCGATCCATTGGCATGAATTTTTCCGTTTTTAAGATAGATGCCATGGGTACACATGCGTTGTACCGTAGCCAGAGCATGACTTACGTATATGATAGTACGCCCCTGATCACGACAGATCTGTTCCATTTTTTTTAAACATTTTTCCTGGAACTCAATATCCCCTACGGATAATACTTCATCTAAAATAAGTATATCTGTTTCGAGATGAGCAGCCACAGAAAAGGCAAGCCGTATATACATGCCTGAGCTATACCTTTTCACCGGAGTATCAATGTGTCGCTCTACTCCGGAAAATTCAATGATTTCACTTAATCTGGAATTCACTTCCTTCCGGGTCATACCCAAAATGGCACCATTCATATAGATATTTTCCTTACCGGTAAGCTCGGGATGAAAGCCGGTACCTACTTCCAGTAAACCCGCCACCCGGCCATTGATTTTTATTTCACCTTTGGTAGGATTGGTAATGCGGGATAATAATTTGAGCAAGGTACTTTTGCCCGCACCATTTTTTCCAATTATTCCCAGTGACTCCCCTTTTTTTACTTCGAATGTAATATCGTTTAAAGACCAGATGTAATCAGGATCAGAGCTATGGCCTTCTTTGCTTTCGGAAACTTTTACAAATGGATCCTCCAATCCGCGTAACCTATACCACCAACGATTGAGATCACCATGCAGAGTTTGAGTACCCACGGTACCGAGGTGATATAATTTTGAAATATTCTGAACCTGAATGGCTATCTGAGACATGGAATAAACCGGAAATGGATTTTTTTATTATATATTATCAATAAAATGTTTTTCAGTTTTATTAAATATGATAATACCAATCACCAATGTAATCAACGTAAAAAATGAAGAATACAGCAGATCATACCAATTCAAAGTACCCGTGCCAAAAATAGAATATCGGAAAGTTTCGATAATAGCCGACATGGGATTCAGTCTGATGATGTGGTACAATTTAGAATAATAAAATTGGGAAATGGGGTACAGCACCGGTGTGACCCACATGGCCAATTGTATTCCAAAACTGACCAGATGTTTGAGGTCCCGGTATTTGGTAGTCAATGAAGAAACTATAATACCCAGGCTCATACTCAGGATACATACGAGAAACAAAAGATATGGAAATAAAATCAAAGTGAATTTTAATTGCAGGTTTGCCCCTTGGTATATAAAATAAACATAAGTAAAGATCAATAACAAAAACTGAAAAAACAAAGCTAATAAACCGGATATCGTGGTGGCGATGGGCACGGTAAGCCTGGGAAAATACACTTTACCAAATAAGCCCGCATTGAGATAAAATGTTTCCGAATTTTTAATGAGGTTGACTGAGAAATAATTCCATAGCAGTAAACCACTCATGTAAAACAACATCTTAGGTTGACCTTCAGATGACATCTGTGGCACTCTTTTGAATATAATGGCATATATGATGGTGGTAATCAAGGGTTGAATGATGTACCATATGGGACCCAAAATGGTCTGCTTATATACCGCTGTAAAATCCCGGAGCACAAACATCCGTATCAGATCTTTGTATCGCCAGAGCTCCTTTAAATTCAAATCCAGCAAAGGAGTCTTAGACCGAATGATTAATGACCAGCTTTGTTTCGCATTTTCATCCATGCACCTGAATTTGGATATTGGGGTGAATTCCGTAAAAATAGTAATTATTCATCATCACCCGCGGATAAGATTAAAAACGGTGTATGACCAATTGCGGATTTAAACAGCCAGTGCAATCAAATTTCTATAATTGACCATAAGTCAGTTCGTCCAGTTTGGTTTTTGATGGTAGTGGTCTTATTATCACCATATTTAAATTCTTGTTTTACCTATTGACTAATGTCTGTTTCTACTTGTTTTGGATGGAGAGAATTCTTTTGTGCTTTTCAGAAATTAAAAAACTACGCCCTTGCAGGGCTATTGATCGATTCTTCTTTTTCCCAAGATCAAATTAATGATATTAATTTGATCTTGGCTGTAAAACCAAGCCCTTTCAGGGCTGTCAAAATAGGATTCTTTATGGTAGATTCTTCTTTTACCTATTGACTAATGTCTGTTTCTACTTTGTTTTGGATGGAGAGAATTCTTTTCACATTGTCCATCTCCTTTATTTTTGGTGATCCTCAAATTTTCAAATTTCGTGCATTTAGCCATACCCATTTTAAATGGGATACAAATCTTAAACAGATAAATCAAACTCAGAATAACTCTTTTATCACCGTTTGAGCAGCGGTGATCCTGTTCTTTGCTTGTTTTAATACTAATGAATAATCACTATCCAGCACCTCGTCGGCTATTTCAAGATTCCTGCGTGTGGGCAGGCAATGCATAAAATAGCCACCATCGGTCAATTTCATTTTTTTATCAGTAATAAGCCAGGAGCTATCTGCGGTCAGGATTTTTCCATAGTCGTGATATGCACTCCAGTTTTTAGCATATACAAAATCAGCTCCTTCAAAGGCTTTATCCTGATGGTATTCTATTTTAGCACCCCTGGTAAACTTAGTATCCAATTCATAGCCAGCCGGATGAGTAATCACCAAATCGTAGTCATAACCAAGCGCCCATTGGGCAAAACTATTCGACACAGCCTGTGGTAAGGACCGTATATGCGGGGCCCAGGTAAGCACTACTTTAGTTTTATTTCTATCTTTTTTCCGGTGTTGCTCCATCGTGATGATATCAGCAAAGGATTGACATGGATGCAGGGTAGATGATTCGAGATTAATAATGGGTACCGAAGCATATTTGCAAAACTGGTTCATCACTATCTCTTTATAGTCTGCCTCTTTATCAGTCAGTGTAGGAAATGAACGAATAGCCAACATATCCACCATTTGCGACATTACTGCCGCTGCTTCTTTTACATGTTCGGCACGATCCAGATTCATTACGGCTCCATCTTCAAACTCTATCTTCCAGCCCTGATCGGCATTCATACTGATCACTTGCATACCCAGGCGGTAAGCGGCTTGCTGGGTGCTCATGCGGGTGCGAAGACTGGGATTAAAAAAAATCAATCCAATGGTTTTGTGCCGGCCCAGGGTTTCGTATTTCCAAGGGTGGTTTATGATGTCGAGTGCACTTTCCAAAAATTTTTCCTTATCCTCTACATCTTCCAATGAAATAAAATGCTTCATATATCCGGTTACTGGTGAAATGGTTATTGGTAAAATAGATTTGTTTTTAAATTGTAATTCGTAATTGGTAATTCGTAAATTTTACCTTGCTTTCACCGGTCTATACCCCGGCGTTCTATCCGAAATGGATCTCAGAACAGATCGTATTTTTTCGGTCAATTGATCTACCTGATCTACCGTAATATTTAATGGAGGCAATAATCGCAATACATTTGGATTGGATGCCGATCCGGTAAACACCCGCTCTTTAAATACCAGTGATTTTCGTAATTCGGCAATGCTGTTTTCAAATTCAACGCCTACCATCAATCCTTTGCCTCTTACTTCTTTTACTTCCGGCAAATGAGTCATTTCTGCCATTAGGTATTCGCCTACCTGGGCAGCGTGGCTGATCAGATCATCATCTTCCAATACTTCGAGCACAGCCAGAGCAGCAGCACAAGCAAGGTGCGAACCTCCGAATGTAGTGCCCAGCAAACCATGCTTTGGTTTGAATTCCGGTGATATTAATACCCCACCTATAGGAAAGCCATTGCCCATTCCTTTAGCCACCGTAATGATATCCGGTTTTATCCCTTCATGATATTGAAAAGCAAAAAACTTTCCACTTCGGCCATACCCGCTTTGTATTTCATCCAAAATCAATACGGTCTTTGTTTTTTTACATGCTTCTTGCAAAGCGGTCAAAAACTCCGCACCGGGTATGTAAATGCCACCTATACCTTGAATCCCTTCGATAATGGCACAGGCATATTCTTCGGTATTCAATGCTTGCTCTACAGCTTCGATATCATTCAATTCACAAAATGTAACATCAAATGTTTTATTTATTTCAGCTTTTATTTTGGGATCATCTGTAGTATTACATGCAGCAGAGGTACGACCATGAAAACTTTTTTTAAAAGCCAATACTTTTTTTCTGCCATTTTGAAAAGACGAAAGCTTGATGGCATTTTCATTTGCTTCAGCACCGCTATTGATCAGGAATAGTTGATAATCTTCGCAGTTACTGAGCTTACCTAGTTTGTCTGCCAGTTCTTTTTGCAAGGAATTGATTACACTATTTGAATAAAATCCAATCTTTTGTACTTGTTTGGTTATACGCTGTACATAATGGGGATGGGCATGGCCTATAGAAATCACCGCATGGCCACCATAAAAATCAAGATATTCTATTCCTTTTTGATCATATACATACGATCCTCTGCCTCTCACCGGCTCTATTTCATAAAGAGGATATACATCAAATAATTTCATGGGGCGAAGATAGAGAGTAGCTTGGACTTTGATTATTGAAAAAAAAATGAACTTTTGGCAAAAAGTTTAAATAGGACAGCTTAAAAACAGAGAAAAAGATAATCTGGTAGATCTTATTTATGATGAATTGAAATAACCAAACTATTCAATTGATGGAAGAAGAAAGCTGAATAATCCACGTTTACCATTTTCAGCTAATTCTCATTTCAAGTCGAATTTATTCCAGTAGAATTGGATTAAATTGCAGAGCTCTTGCAGTTTTGGATGATAATACCTATGTTTGGATAGGTACACACTTGGAATACAGTCAACAAATGATCAGGTTTTAATTTTTTTATCAACATGCCGTTATTCAAAGCTCCTTTACTATTTACTTCCTCTGACGCAGGCATCTTACAAGATCATATGATCAGGACCGATGATCAAGGTACCATACTGACTATAGATCATGCTTCCAGATTTAATATCACTGACGAAAAACCGGTAGAAACTACCGGCATCATTATCCCGGGCATGATCAATGCACACTGTCACCTGGAGCTTTCTCATATGAAAGGTATGATCCCTACCGGTACAGGATTGGTAGAATTCATCAGGCAAATCATTACGCGCCGCAACGCCGATATGCCCATCATTAAAAAAGCAGTAGCTGACGCTGTAGCCGAAATGAAAAGAAATGGAATAGTGGCCGTCGGCGATATCAGCAATGTGACCGATTCATTCGGTGAAAAAGAAAAAGGAGAATTATACTACCACAGTTTTATTGAAGCATTTGATCTGATGCAAAATGACAAAACAAAAGATGAATTTGAAAAATCAAAGAAAGTGTATGATGCACTCGACGCAAACAATAGAAATAAAAAAGCATTAGTGCCGCATGCACCTTATTCAGTATCTGATCAATTATATAAAATGCTTTATGATGCTCGCGATGTATTGGTCACAACCAGTATACACCATCAGGAGACCGAAGCGGAAAATAAATTTATATCAGATCGCACGGGAGCATTAGTAGATTTTTTTGAGGGATTTGGATTATCTCTTGCATCGTATATCCCTACCGGAGGATTGGCATCATCGCGAGTGATAGAACACATGGCCCCGGATCAAAAGACTTTGTTGGTACACAATACCATGAGTACCATGGATGACATAAGAAATATTGAATCCTGGAATCAACAGGTATATTGGGTCACTTGCCCCAATGCTAATCTGTACATAGAAAATCGATTACCCATATACCAAAACTGGCTCGATACTAATGCGAAATTATGCATCGGCACCGATAGCCTGGCGTCCAATTGGCAGCTGAGTATATTGGAAGAAATGATCACAGTACATAAATTTCAATCTTCTGTGCCAACACCAGAACTGATCCGGTGGGCTACTATAAATGGGGCTATTGCTTTAGGCTTTGAGCGTGATCTAGGGTCTATAGAAGTGGGCAAAACACCCGGGCTGGTGGCTATTGAAGGTTTTGACTTAGCAAAAAATCGATTCGAAACAGGAAATAGGGCAAGGAGGCTGGTTTGATACTTTCTGTAGAGGTTATTTATACTTATAATTTCATACATATCAGATTTTAAAATATTGGATATCAATTAATTAATTAAACAAATTTAGGATATTATTTTATGAAAATGATCGCATATTTTTTACACCCTTCATTTCTTCATTTGATAAAACGCACACACTTTATTCATCATACATTCCTCGCATTTGGGTTTTTGAGGTCGGCATATTTCCCTTCCTAAAAAAGAAAGTCCCATACCCACATGGCCCCAATCTTTTTGTGGAAAAATTTCCATGAGTTGACTTTCCATTTTTTCCGGATTGGTACCAGAAACTATACCCAGTCTGGGGGCTACTCGTACTACGTGTAAATCAACGATCACTCCTTCCGGCTGAGAATTGGCTGCATGTTTGATTACATTAGCTGATTTTCTCCCGATGCCCGGCAGCTGAATCATTTTTTCCAATGTAAGTGGAATGTTTTTATCGCTTTTTATTGTTTTAGCAATTTTTAGTAACCATTTCGTTTTATTTCGATAGTTTACTATTCCTTTCACCAACGGCAATAAGTCTTCTTCTTTTGCCTTGCTTAATGATTTCATATCCGGAAAAGCCTTGAAAAGTTCCGGTGCTTTCTCGTTTATTCTTCTATCTGAATCTCGGGCTGCAAGTATGGTCATCACCAACATCTCATAGATGGAATTATAATTTAATGGATGTTTTCGCCCATGGTATTTTTTGAGCAATGGTTTTAACTCTTTTGTCCAATCTATTTTTGAAGCCATTTAATAAAATTATGGCTTTTATAAAAGTACGATTTGGTTTTCCAATCCTTTTACTATTTCAGAGACATAACGCCATTAATTATTCACTGCTTCTAAAAGTAATTTGTAAGCAGCCTCCAGCGTTTCCTGGCCTTTAGCAGAACCCTTGAAATGCCCAAGTCTGACGATGACTAAATGATGAGAAGGTATTATAGTCACCGACTGGCCACCTGCACCCAACATCATATACGATTCTTTAGGAATGGGCAATTTTCCATCGCCATTAATCCAGAATAAACCACCGTATATAGGTCTGCCATCCTCTTTCCATGGTTTGGCTACAGTGCTTACAAACTGGGTAAAGCCCACCGGTAATATTCTCTTTCCATTCCATATACCGTCTTGCAGATAAAGATTACCCAGACGAGACCAATCCCGTGCAGAGGCAAATTCATAACCCTGAGTAAGAAAATTGCCGTATGGATCCGTCTCCATCACCATGGTACGAATTCCAATTTTATCAAATAGTGCTTTTTGCGGAAAACTATGATAGTTATACTTGAGTTTTTCGATTCCCAATCGGTTGAGGTAGTTGATCAGTACAGGATCAGAGTTTCGATACCTGCCTACTGTATTGGGTTGCCATTGCTGAGGTAAGTTGGCAGCATATTGAAATGAATTCACTCCACCCGTATACAAATACAGATGATCGGGATACCCGAGAGTAGCATCATAGTCCGGGTCCTGAGGAGCACGACAATACAAGCCACTCGACATATGCATGATGTCTGATATTCTGATTTTAGACCGGGGATCTCCTTTGGATTGCCATTCCGGGATAGGGGCATATTGATCTAGTGTATATACTTTTCTTTGAATCAATATACCCATGATGGTAGCTGATAAACTCTTACCCATAGACCATGATTCGAGCGGAGTGGATTGGGTGATTCCATCTGCATATCGCTCTCCTACGATGTGTCCTTTATAGGTTACTACAAAAGCGGCAGTATGAGCATCCGGTGAGCTGAAGGCCGCCTCTACAGCTTCATTTACTTTATCCATATTCAATCCCTTTGGTGTGTTCTTGTCCGGCAATACATCACCCATAGGCCATGGGGTCTTATCTGCAGCAGGTAAATTTTTTGATACTTTTAAAGGATTGTAATACAAAGCTACTTTGTTTTCAGGAAGCGTTACACATCCCTGATCTCCTGTATAGATTGCTTTTCGCACTATACCAGACGGAGAGACCACGGTAACTGATTTTTCATTGAAATCTACTTTAGGGATACTCAGGTTAGCACGTTGGGCATAAGGAGCGGTAAAGTATCCCACATGTTCTGCCGCAAAATCAGGTTCTAATCCGGTGATGAAAACAGCTGAGCAAATCACTTTGGCATAGCCGGAAGCGTGATGAGATAGTGGATCACCGGGAGGCTGGGTATAAGGGGTATTTAGCCGGAGCTTGGAAGCTCGTTCGAGCATCATGGCTTTGGGGTCGGATTGGGAATATGAGTAGAGGGCGGTGATAATGGTAGAGAGGAAGAGAGTAAGCCGGAGCATTGGTTAATTTTTTTTATTGGTATTGAATATACTGTGAATTTCTAAATTATTTTTTCACAATTGCAGGTATCAAAATAGCATGATAAATTACTGACCCATAAAAACACATCCACCACATTTCAAGATATTCTTCGGATAATTTTGTCATTTTGTATTGAAAAACATTCTTGCCAATTGTTTTGGAGCTAACTTGAATAAATAAATTAATTGAGGTCTTGGTTTATAAAATAAGCTACATCCTCTTCCCGCGAAGAAGTCAAAAGCTATCCCGCACCTATCTTACGCACAAATTTGACTTCTGCTATACGCACGCGTCAGCCAGATTGTACATCGTAAAATTGTCCGTTGTACATTGCGCTAATGCCACCTCCTCGTCATCCGGGCCCATCGCTCCATCTCCGATTTAGGGTCTATGGGTTTCGAGCCGAGTATTTTTCGTTTATCGTCTCTTTTATCAGGCATCACTCTGTTATCGGCTTCTTTGGCTTGATCGAGTGTGACTGCTTTGCCTATAGCCTGGGCACCCCAGCGCTTACGTATGTGATCGAGTTCGTTTAATAGATTCATATCTTGTTCTGTATCGTCAAAAA
>CAYNIG010000095.1:0-4069 GCA_964396995.1 uncultured Saprospiraceae bacterium
AGGATGATTATAAAATGGTGGTGATCACTACAAATGATGGCCGTACCTACACCGGCAATATTACAGCTGAAAATAATCGCCAGGTCACGTTGCGTACGGTAAGTCAGGATGCATTACTGTTGAATAAATCAGATATCCAGTCGAGAGAGGTGACTCCAAAATCAATGATGCCGGAAGGATTATTTACCACACTTACCGAAACAGAGATATTGGATTTGGCCGCTTACCTGAGGACGACTAAACAAACAGCAAAGATGGTACAGTAGAGTCTATCGATCGATTTTTAAAAAAGATATAAAGTCAGAAAATCTTCCCATATTTTCACTCATTATTCCTGATTTGCCTACCATGATATGGATACTATAGGTGTATTCAAAAACGTGTTCTCGGCCACAGTAAGGAGACTTGAAAAAGGACATGAATTAAAAATGTTTAAAACCAAGGGAAACAAGAATACACCAAATTTAGAAAACTGAAAATATTGAAGGTATATTACTTAATTTACAATCATAAATAAATACATTTAAAGTAAGGTGCTTTAACTTAACAAAATTACTAAGATGAAAAAATCTGCCATTCTCCTTTTACTTTTCACTTTTTTATCTGCCAGTTTTACTTTTTGCCAGGAGGCTTTATTTAACGCTGCTGACCTTAAATCGCCCGAAATAAATGCTGATAAAAGCGTGACATTCAGGTTTTTTGCCCCAAAAGCAGACTCGGTTTTACTCACGGGTGACTTCCTTCCAACAGAAAAGCAACAAAGCCGATTTGGTTTAATTGATGTTCCTAAGCCAGCGGTTATGATAAAGGATGATAAAGGAGTATGGTCCTATACTACCGCCAATTTAAATCCTGAGTTGTATTCCTACTCTTTTACCGTAGATGGGCTTAGAGTAACAGATCCCAACAATCCATTTTTAATAAGAGATGTGGCTTCGGTGACCAATGTGTTCATTGTAGGTGGCTCACAAGCAGACCTTTATATGGTTAAGGACATTGCTCATGGCAGTGTCAATCGCCGCTGGTACGACTCACCGGGCCTCGGTATGGATCGTCGTCTAACCATTTATACACCACCAGGCTATGAAAATAGCAAAACAAAATACCCAGTACTATATCTGCTGCATGGTGCGGGTGGCGATGAAGAAGCTTGGATTGCCCTGGGTCGCACGGCTCAAATTATGGATAATCTGATAGCTGCTGGTAAAGCCAATCCAATGATAGTGGTAATGCCAAACGGCAATGTATCTCAGGATGCTGCCCCAGGTGAAGGCAATAAAGGCTTTTATAAGCCCCAATTTATGGCACCCCGAACAATGGATGGCTCATACGAAGGAAGCTTTCTGGACATTATAAAATTTGTGGAAAAAAATTATAGGGTAATTGCAAAAAAAGAAAGTCGTGCCATTGCTGGCCTGTCTATGGGTGGGTTTCACTCTATGCATATTTCTCGTTTTTACCCCAAAACATTTGACTATGTAGGTTTGTTTTCGGCCGCCATTATGCCCCGTGAAGATGCCACGGGCAAGGTTTATAGTAATTTAGATGGCACTCTCAAAACCCAAAATGAAAATGGCACAAAACTGTATTGGATTGCCATAGGTAAAACAGATTTTCTATATAAAGCAAATGAAGATTTTCGCAAAAAATTGGATGGCATGGGTATGAAATACGAATATAGAGAGAGCGAAGGTGGCCATATTTGGCGAAACTGGCGAGTGTATTTGAGCGAGTTTGTTCCTAAATTATTTAAAATGTAATGGTGACTCAGCCAAAGTACCTGATTTTTCTATGCTTTTTAATGTAACGGAACTAACCATTAGGCAAGAAGTATCATCCTATTTCAATTTCTAAATCTTCTTGTATGAAAATTTTAAAATACGCACTTTATACTATCGTGGCCATAGATGTAAGGAGAGAGAGCTATCACCAGATGCATTACTGTTGAATAAATCGGATATCCAGTCGAGGGGAGTGACTCCAAAATCAATGATGCCGGAAGGATTATTTACCACACTTGCCGAAGCGGAGAAATTGGATTTGGCCGCTTACCTGTGGACGACTAAACAAACAGCAAATATGGTACAGTAGAGTATATCGGAGCATTTTTTCTAAAAAAAATACAAAATCAGAAAACCTTTCCATATTTTCACTGATAATTCCCAACCGGCATGCCGCGATGGGAAAGGATATTTAATGAAATGAATAAAATAAAACAAATATGTCAAACCAAAATGTGATGAATTCTAATAACCACTTGAGACTTTTTTATGGCAGTTGTTTTGCCCTTATCACAACGGCCTTTTCTTTTAGCATCAGGGCGGGTATTTTAACACAGTTAGGTACAGAATTTAATCTAAATGCTGAGCAACTAGGATTTATTAATTCAATGTGGTTTTTAGGATTTCCCATTTCTATGATCATAGGCGGATTAGTGTATCACAGTATAGGTCCAAAAACCATCATGCAAGTTGCATTTATATGCCATGCTTCAGGGATACTATTAACCTTGTACCCTGGGATTTTAGGTGGATACACTGGCCTTTTGATTTCGACATTTCTCATTGGAATAGGTAATGGATGTACAGAAGCAGCATGTAATCCTATGATTGCTGATTCTTATTCAGGCAGTCAAATGAGTAAGATGATGAATCGTTTTCATATGTGGTTTCCAGGAGGGATCGTAATCGGGAGCTTGATATCTAAATTTATGACTGATGCAAGCCTTGGCTGGAGAGCTCAAATTTGGGTAATCTTGATCCCAGCTTTGATTTATGCATATTTATTTTGGGGGCAAGCTTTCCCTGCGTCTAAAGTTGGAGTGTCAAATACAAACAGTTCTATAAAGAAAAGTGCACCTTACTTTTTGATTGCAACTGTATTGGCGGCATTACCATATGTTTCTTCTTTAATTGATGTCTCTAATTTCTTTACTGAATATTCAAAAGTATTTTATTATTCAGCTCTTTTACTTTGTTTGATTGGAGTTTATTTAGCATTTGGCTTCTTATTTACATTTATGTTTTTGTGTATGGCGTTAACGGCTATCACAGAATTTGGGCCACAACAGTGGGTAGGTCTTATCATGGCAAAGAGTGGTGCTCAACCCATGTTGATTCTGGCCTTAGTTACTGGTTTGATGGCCGTAGCCAGGTATTTTGGTGGTGAAGCGGTGCACAAATTTGATCAGACCGGGGTACTCCTGGGGTCTGCAGTGCTTGCTACCATTGGAATATTTCTTTTCAGCACACAAACCGGAGCAATGGCCTACGTAGCTGCCATTTTCTTCGCACTTGGGGTAGCTTATTTCTGGCCCAATATGATTGGTTTTATTGCAGATAAAATACCAGCTAGTGGTGCCCTGGGGATGTCGATTATCGGTGCAGTTGGCATGTTCTCCACATCCATTTTTCAGCCCATTATTGGTCGTTGGATTGATTCCGATAAAGCAGCCGCAGCAGCAACCGGACTTACCGGTGATGAATTGGAATTGGTAGCCGGTCAGGCTACATTGGGAACCATGGTCTCCTTCCCGGCTATATTAATTGTGTTGTTTACTGTTCTATTTTTTTGGGTGAGGAAAAGAAAAGCCTAAATAAAATTATTTTAATTTAATGTAATAGAATGAATATGATGTTCTGTACTAAACTTGTACAGAACATCATTTCAGTTGATAAAATCCAAGGAACTCTTTTTAGTTGAAAACGGGTTCCTTGGCTTTTGATTTTTATGTCAGCCTGCGATAGCTGACTCAATCCTGAAAAGGCTGATAAGCAAAATTCTCAGAATAGTGCTGGCTTTAAAACAAGTACAGTTTGCTCTGGAGCATGGACAATCCACTGCCATTGCGGTGAAAAAACAAAATATTCGACGCATAATTGCGGTAATTAACTCATATATTTACCGCACAATACTGTTAGCCAATGGCAAAATACATTTACGAGTATCAAAACTGGTCAGATTTTTCGTGGCATGACAAAGCAATAAATGTCGTATTTGGAGAAGTACGACTTTTGCAAGGGAAAATAATAGGCCAAATGAATGCTTTAGGCTTTTCTGATAAAAAAGA
>CAYNIG010000095.1:4169-15389 GCA_964396995.1 uncultured Saprospiraceae bacterium
TGCAAGGGAAAATAATAGGCCAAATGAATGCTTTAGGCTTTTCTGATAAAAAAGAAGCCACACTAACTGCCTTAACCTTAGATGTTGTAAAATCGTCAGAAATTGAAGGCGAATTACTTAATTATGACCAGGTACGTTCGTCCATTGCAAGGCGTTTGGGTATAAATACTGCCGGTCTTGTACCAAGCAGCCGCCACATTGAAGGCGTAGTAGAAATGATGCTGGATGCTACACAGCGATACAATTTACCGTTAACTGAAAAACGTTTGTTTGGTTGGCACGCAGCACTTTTCCCCACAGGTTACAGCGGACCTTATTCAATAGAAGTGGGAAGATACCGAACTGGTAAAATGCAAATTGTTTCTGGTGCAATGGGAAAAGAAAAAGTGCATTACGAAGCAGTAAAACCCGAATTAGTGAAAACGGAAATGGACAAGTTTTTGGATTGGTTCAATAACGAAAAATATCTTGACCCGGTATTGAAAGCCGCCATAGCACATTTTTGGTTTATCATCGTTCACCCATTTGATGACGGAAACGGCAGAATAGTAAGAGCCATAACCGATATGTTGCTTGCCCGTGCCGAAGGCAGTGGTGAACGTTTTTATAGTATGTCCAGTCAAATATTGGCTGAACGCAAAATCTATTACGAAGTATTGCAAAAAGTGCAACATAGTTCAGGTGACATTACAGAATGGATCGATTGGTTTTTGCATTGTCTCAAAAATGCAATGCTCTCTACCGAAAGTACCACACAGAAAATATTGAAAAAAGCTGAGTTTTGGAAATTACACGAACACACGCCTATCAACGAACGGCAACGCTTAATGCTCAACAAACTCTTTGACCATTTTGAAGGAAAATTACAAACATCAAAATGGGCTAAAATTGTCAAAACCTCTACTGACACTGCCTTACGGGACATAAAAGACTTGGTAGAAAAAGGCATATTAAAACAAACTGACGCAGGAGGACGAAACGTAAACTATGAATTAGTGGACTTTAATAAGCAATGGCTATAACAAGCTTATTTCTAAAGAGTCTTACAAATATGCTGAACACCTTTCTCATGATGTAGACATTGATAATACGGAATTCGTAGCTCTGCAGATCATATTAAGGGAAAATTTTGGACCGGAAACAAAGAATTACAAAAAGGCTTAATAAAAAAAGGTTGGAGTAAATTAATTAGCGCGCAAGAATTACTTACTAAGAATAAGACACTAAAATAGTAAACCTATACTCAACACCACCTAAGCAAGATGCGGAGTCAGTGCAAGCTGCAAGTGCCATTTTTCAGTGGTGTACACTTTTTGTGCTCTACTTTCTGCTAAACTGCCAACCCCTACTTCTCCATCGGATATTCCTTCAACAATTCCTCCGGTGAATAAAAACCCTTTTTATCCTTAATTTCATCACGTATGCTTTTTACTTTTTCCGGTGAGACCACAGCCGCTTTGTTTCCAAATGAATTTCTTATATACGTGGCAACGGCTGCAACCTCTTCATCCTTTAATAAGCCGCCAAAGGGTGTCATCGGAACATGACCAGGATACTTTACTCCTTTCACATCCAAGGGTCCATATAGTCCCTTTAAAATAATTTTGATTAAGCGGTCTTCGTTTCCCTGCACCCATTGATTTCCATTTAAGCCGGGAAATCCGGAAGCGGGCAGACCCGCTCCATCCGGCTGGTGACAGGTACCGCAATGGCCATCCCGATTATAGATCGCCTTCCCTTTGATATATGCTTCGCGGGCGGGACCGGTAAGATCTATCACTACTTCTTCGTTTTTATTTTGCTTTAATGGTTTGCCCTCCAAATGAGCCACCGCTGCAGCATACGATTCGACCATCCATTCATCCAATGGTTTCTTTCCAGCCTCCAACACGATGGGCATCCCAATATCTTTTGGAAGCCACGAAGCTGCCACTATAGCTTCCAGTCGTACGCGACCATGTTCGTCCTGTGCGGCGCGCATCAACAAGTCAGCCTGATTTTTTAATTTATGGCCATTGTAGCGGACTACCCGCACTGCTGCGGCCCGGGCACGGAAATCTTTCGATTCCAGCATTTGCTTGAGCAAGCCTTCATCCACATTATTTAAACCCCAGGTGACCCAAAGGGCTTCCAATACATGATGGGTGTACTGCGGATCATCTTTTTTCAGATTGGCTACCCAGGTTTTGAGTTTGGCCAATACTTCACCTGCATTACGACCACGAAGTTCTCGTTTGGTACGATATCGGGTTCGGTATTCCGGCAGTTTTAAATTATCGAGAAGTTCGTCAATGGTTGCATCGGCTACCTTAGCTGGTGTTACCAATGGGCGCGATGGGTAGGTGATTCTATAAATGCGGCCGTGCACATGGTCTCGCAAGGGATCACGCGCATTGTGTTGCATATGCCCGATTAAAATATTATGCCAGTCAACCAGGTAGAGTGAACCATCCGGTGCAAACTCCATGTCCACGGGTCTGAAATTCCGATCAGACGACTTTACGAGATCGTGTACATGTCGGCTTTTGAATCCAGTCCCGGAATCTACCAATGTATGTTGTTTGGTTCCGAGAAATCCAATGGTATTGTTGATTAGAAAATTTCCCTGCTCGGTTTCGGGGAAATGTCTGCTGGATACAAATTCAAGGCCGGAAGTAGGACGGACCCTATGTTCATCCTGTACCAGATTAAACGATTTTGGAGTGGCTTCGCCATATCGGGGCTTTACCTGACCGGGCAGCATCCACCGCACATCCGGACCTGATGTTTCAGCAAATATTTCCTGGCCCCAATCATCAAAAGCAATGCCCCATGGATTTGGAATAGATAGTTGAGCCACCCGTTCAAGATGATGACGCTGTGGGTTGTAACGATAAAAGCCTCCATTCGTACCCCGCACCGGGCCATAAGGTGTCTCTACATTCGTGTGCAAAAAGACACCTTCAGCCATATAAATTGCACCCGAAGGATCTGCTACATAAGCACTGTGAGCATGATGAGTGTCGTGATCATCAAAACCACTGAGTATTATTTCTTTTTTGTCAGCTTTGTCGTCACCGTCGAGATCTTGCAAGAGAACAAGATTGGTGCCTTGAGAAACATAAACCCCTTCCGCTGCAAACTCGAAACCTACGGGTAGGTGTAAGCCATCCGCAAAAACAGTTTGCTTGTCGGCTTTCCCATCATTATCCGTATCTTCCAGTATAAGTAGTTTATCATTGGGTTTGCTGTCTCCCGGTTTGTAGTGTGGGTAGCTGGGCATAGTAGCCACCCAAAGACGACCTTTATTATCAAATGAAAGTTGAACCGGATTGGCCAGATCTACAAACTCTTTTTCAGAAGCAAAAAGATCAATCTTATACCCGGGGGCAACCGTCATCGTTTTTAATGCATCATTTCCATACAAATAAGTCAGGCTTCCGTTTTTCTCCGGATTAAAATTAGTCGTTACCGGTGGAAGCTGCGAAGTCTTAAGATCGGCTGTAGCCAGATCCAACTTTTCTCCTTTGGTGGCGAGCCAGATTGCAGAATCACGTATTGCAGTTAGTTCACGAATCTTTTTAAGTTCAAACGGATAATTATCCGGACCAAAGGGATCATACCTCCGGCCAAATACATGTACTCCATTGGGGATTTTATAATCGTTATGCCACATCCAATTTTTTTCCATCACTGCCTCGTGCACCAATGCGCGGTTGGGCTCTGCAAAAGCTTTAGTTTTTCCAAAAACTTGATCGGCCAGGAATTTTGAAAACATGGCATAGCCGTCCTCGTTCAATTGTAGACCATCGATAGTTAATTGTTTTGGACTTTCACTATACCACTTCTTGGATGGATTAAAAGCATCGATCAGTATCACTTTATTCTTGGCGGCTATTTCCTTCATTGCATTGGTGTAAAGCATAAGGTTTTCATTTTCTTTTTTTCCGTCAGGCACATCCAGGCTGTCGCTTATATCTTCAAAAGCAATAGGAGAGACCAATGCTAATTGCGGGGCTGACTTTCCATTATAATTTTTAGCAAGAGTATGTTTGATGAATGTATCGAGTTCATTTTTATAGGTCTGTAATCCGGCCTCGCCTGCATACGATTCATTGAACCCGAAGAAGCCGATGATGATATCTGCTTTTAAACGGGTGAGCCATTCATCGGGCGTTTCAAAATGACCTTCACTGCCAGAATTGGTGGCAAGTTCGTCTTGAAATTTTTCGGCACCTGGAAATGCCCAGGGAGAAACCCGTCCCGAGTGCGGCCTGAATCCGGGTGTTTCTCCACCATCACACATATTGCGTATATATAGTAAGCTATCGGGATAACGAAGTTGTAATTCCGTTTCGAAGAATCCATAGTTCATCATTCTTGAACCCAGATTATTTCCGATAAGCACGATATGGGCGCCTTTACTGAGCGGAATGTGCGCAGACTTATCAGTAGAACAGCGAATGAATGCGGAGGTGGACAGTACAAAAACCAGGTAAGCGATAATCCTGTTTCTGTTTGATGAGATGGTTGTCATTTTCAAAAGTATGGAGAAGTAAGTAATTTTTTTAAAATATAAATGGATATTTTTAAGACTGAATCTTATTTTAAGGGACTATAAAGACTCAGTAAAATTAGACTCAGGCTTTATAAATATTTCCACATGCATGCCTCTGATTTGGTCATCCCTTGTTTTAAAGTAGATGCTAATGGATTCAAGGTCTTGTTATAATAATAATTATTTTCAGGAGAAGCTAATTTCATTGCTATTACTTTTTCTATTTTCCACCCCCTTCCCCCTCCGAAGCCTGCCTGTCGGCAGAAAGGGGGGACACGCTTTAGTTTGGCATTTCGTTAAACATAATGGAAAGATTTCCAAAATTAAAAAAATACACTGGCACTCAAAAATAAGATTTAACCAATTTGGGAGTTAAACTCAAATCTTTATTCTTTGCCCTTTATCCAGAGCTCTGGGCATTATCAATCGACTCTTTTATTAACCAGCTTAAAATAGAATCAAATAATTCCTTTGCCCGCGATTCATCCAAGAACCTGGGATCATCTCCCAGGATTCCAAAAAGTACATTCTTTGGATCTCTTCGATGTACTCCCCAGCAATCTCCTTCCGGATCATTGGCTGGATGTGTATCCTTATCTGGTAAATTATTTAAATGAACTAACTCAGGATGTAGGCAGGACAAGAGCGAGGTCTCAAAAATAGCTCCATGATCCCCTTTCATTTTAGCTTGCGGACATTCGCTCACAGAGAGCACAAGCAATTTCAGAGAATGTTTTTCCTTAATCCACTCCTCTTTGAATTCTTTTAATGCAGCTAATTGTCGTTTACCAAAATGGCCAGTAAAAATTACTGCTAACTGAACCCCAAAAGCCTCCAACCTGTGAAGTGTATCTTTCAATATAGCAATGAGTGTCTCTTCTTTTTCCAGCAGAATAGTCCAGGGATGATGACCAATGCTGCCCGTCATACCGTAATACAATGGCGGCATCACCAGACCTCCTGTTTCCTGTGCGGCGCGAAGACATAGACCATGACTGGTGAGCCCATCGAGGCCAATAGGCAGATGCAAGCCGTGCCACTCGATTGCACCTAACGGAATGTAAATAATCGAACGGTTGGACAATGCTGATTGAATCCTTGCCGGATTGGAAAGTTCCAGGCGGTAGTGATTCAGATCCACCGGTGCACTCATGATTGACGCTCGTGAATAAGTGACAGCAATAAATCAATACCTGTCTTTACAAAAGCAGGATCTTCTGCATGGTAGTCTAATTCCTTCACTATAATTTTTGATGGCAATCCTTCCTTTAATCTTTTGAAAAATGCCGCATCTGATTTTTTATCTTCCAATACTCCACCGGGAATGCTGTATCTGCCCACCCCTTTTAAAGGAATCAGGAAATAGGCTTTGTCTTTGGTAAAGCGTAGCCGATGACAAATATCATCAGCCACTTTTACTATTTCTTCTTCATTGAGACGCGGCACAAATATGACCGGACTGTGAAATACGTATTTATGATTCTTATACTCATCGGGAACATGATGTGCCGGAACAAATATTCCCAGGTGTTCGGCTCCACCAGGGCACAGTACCTGGGGTATACCTAACTGACCGGCCACGGTGAGCCTTTCCGGACCTCCGGCTCTCAATTGATGAAATACATCATCGGCAATCTCACCCATAGCATAATCGAATACTGCACGAATGATTCCCTCCTTCATCATTTGCTCCATCGCCCGGCCTCCAGCGCCCACAGCATGAAATACGATAACTTCATACCCTGCTTCTTCTATATACTTGATGGCTTCTATGGCACCATTGGTCAGCACCCCCAGGTTAGACATCCCAATCAAAGGTTTGTCGGTTGCTTGCATCTCTACAATCGATTCGGATTCTGCCATACCACAGGCTGCAGCTGCTGCATTGGTTAAAATTTTTCTGGTGAACGGATTTAACCTCAGAATGTCACTTACTGAAAACATCATCGTGATATCCTTAATACCGACAAACCGCGAGGTATCACCGGAAGCTACCGTTGAAACCATGATTTTGGGTAATCCATACGGAAGCACTTGCATGATGTCGCAACAACTCGAAGTTCCTTGTGTGCCACCCAAACCCAGAATGGCATGAACTTCACCTTTGGCTACCAGGTCTTTCAGAATTTTCCTGCAGCCTTCCACTATCACCTGTCCAGCTTCTTCACGGGTAGGATTTACCAACAAGGATTGCAGTGAACGACCACCGGCTTCAGCAATTTTTTCCCTGGTGTAATCAGCTGGAATACCCGGCGTACCCACCACACCAATATCCATCAACAATACTTTGTGTCCCCTTTTTTCGATTTGCTCACGGACAAAAGCGGCTTCCTGGTCTTTGGTATCGAGAGTTACCAATAAGGCGATCGTTTTACTCATTACTTCGTTATTAGTTTATTTGGATGAAAATCGAAGGTCTGCAAATTCTTTAGCTGTGGTATATACAGCCCGCTCAATGGGAATTCGCTCCGTAGAAGACCCGGTCCAGATACCGTGGCAGCTGGTATTATTCAAAATATATTGAGCGTCAATCGGGTTTTCAAGTGCCGCGCCATGGGCAATAAGGATTACATGCGGACTAATTTTTCTCAACTCCCTATATACTTCTTCTGATCGGGCAGCGGTTTGCTCAATGGTTTCTCCTGAGTCATAGCCCTTTAAGCCCCCTTTGGTAGTACCGGCATGGAAACAAAAAATATCCGGATCAGCTTCTTGCACGATCCGTAGACTATCTTCTTCATCAAAGGCCAGGCCCACCGAAACCATATCCATCTCTTTGGCCAGCTTTAGCATGGCAATCTCATTATCCAATGTAATACCACTTTTGGTAAGCACTCTGTATATCTCACTGTCCTTATCCACATAACTTATAGATGGCCCAATATTACTGGCAGAAAACACCCCTATATTTTTCAGATCTTGTAGTACTACCCGCATATCCTTCAATGGATCATTGGCATTAAGGCATGCACATATGAAGGCATCTCCTTTTATGGCAGTCATGATATCCTCCCGGGTATAGTCGATGGTTTGTTTGTTGCTATCCAGTATGGGCCACATCATAGCCATAGTACCCATTCCATTGGCTCGCAGACGGGCACCTGAAAAAGTGTTGATACAATCGGCACCCGCTTTTTCCAGCAGGCTCGCTACCAATCCGCTTCCAGCACTGGCAATAAAAATGGGAATTTTTTGGTCAATTTTTAAGCGGAGTTTTTTCATAATCTCTGCCCGTGAGGTTCTAGGTACAATCATACAAGTTGTTTATTGGTATTAAATTTAATTCGATTATTTTGATGATGGAAAAGTAGTGAAAATTTTGGCTAAATCTTGTTTTGAAATGATGAAATATATTTTGCTTTTAAGCTTTCAGTGCTTTTTCCTGTCACGAAAAAATGAGAAAGAATTATACTCAAAAGAAAATTTATTTCCTTTATTTCAAGAGTGGCAAGTTGGCTATGGTGCGTTTACATGTTCTTTTATGGACAAAGAAGTGTTGATTAAATACATTGGTAATCAAGAGGAGCATCATAAAAAGCTAGATTAGAAAGAAGAGTTAATAAATTTATTGAAAGAAAATATAATTTCATTTGATGAGAAATATTTATTGTGATTGATTTTGTGAGATATTATTCAACTCCTTCAGAATTGCAACACTGTATTATTAATAACCAATGATTGCACAATTGGTTATTAATTTTTAATCCTTCAGGATAAGGATCATAAGTTTAAGAGAGACTATTTTTTAACTAATTCTAGAATTGTAATTTACAATTAGCCAGCATTTGGCCAAAGTTCATTTTACTGGGCTTGATTTCATGCTTATTAATTTACCTCGTAAGAGGTTAGATTTCATTAAAGTGAATACAAATAGTCCCAGCCTGCAAATGATGAATTCTATTTTTATTATGAAATTTAGAAAATTGAATTCATCATTTGCAATAACACTTTAGAGATTTAGCTTAATGAAATACGACTTCTCCGAAGTCAAAATTTTCTTTCGGCCCAGTACTCTGGGATTTACCCCAGCACTTCAAGATAAGATTTAGCCGAAAATTAAATTTAGAAAAGAATGAAAGAGAATTTAAATATATTGCCACGCAAAAATCGGCTAATTGACATTTTAGTGGGCTACGTTTTCAAAATGATAATTACTATTGAAGACAACTTTATTTGAAGATGGAAATGTAGAGAAAATTAGGCTAATCTTATTTTGAGGTGCTTGAATTGTTTATAAACGCAAAAATCCCCAACAAGTTGGGGATTAATATCAATAACCAAAGGCAGCAAATTTGCTGCCTTTGGTAAAGAAAATAGAGGAAATCAACTCTGAAGGAGTTGAATATAATAGTTTTCAAAAAATAAATTCTATCATGTAATTTCATATTTATGAGTACGTATACACAGCTTATATACCATATAGTTTTTACTCCTAAACACCGGAGTCCAATATTGGAAAAGTCAAACCGACCAATATTATTCAAGTATATAACTGGCATACTTAAGAATAAGAAATGCCATCTATATCAAATAAATGGAGTTGAAGATCATATTCATATCCTTACTCATGTGCACCCAACTATTTCAGTTTCAAATTTGGTAAAAGATATAAAACTAGCAGCTTCAATATTTATTAAGTCAGAAAATTTATTTCCTTTATTTCAAGAGTGGCAAGTTGGATACGGTGCGTTTACATGTTCTTTTATGGACAAAGAAGTGTTGATTAAATACATTGCTACTCAAGAGGAGCATCATAAAAAGCTAGATTACAAAGAAGAGTTAATAAATTTACTGAAAGAACATGGAATTTCATTTGATGAGAAATATTTATTGTAATTGATTTTGTGAGTTATTATTCAACTCCTTCAGAGTTGCAACACAGTTTCATTAATAACCAATGATTGCATCATTGGTTATTAATTTTTAATCCTTTCAGGATTAGAATCATAAGTTTATGAGAGGGTATTTTTAACGAATTTCGGATCTGTAATTTCTAATCAGCCAGCACTTCAAAATAAGATTTAGCCGAAAATTAAATTTAGAAAAGAATGAAAGAGAATTTAAATATATTGTCACGGAAAATATATTTTACAAACGGCATAATACTCAGAAAAACATATGATAAATCGATGGAATGAACAGGAAGCTAAATTGCTCGGAGATGATTTATTAGCCCAGCGCGTGTATACTTCCCAACTCCTGGGAAAGGATGAAGACCTGGTACTGCATGGGGGAGGTAATACTTCTGTGAAGATAACTGAGAAAAATATCTTCGGTGAAGAAGAAGAAATCCTCTATGTAAAAGGCAGTGGTTGGGACCTGGCTACTATAAAAAAAGCGGGATTTGCCCCGGTAAAAATGGACCGCTTATTACAGATGGCCAAACTCAATGAGCTTAGCGATATGGACATGGTGAAATACCAGCGCACCGCTATGACCGATCCGGGAGCGCCCAATGCTTCCGTAGAAGCCATCTTGCATGCCATTATTCCTTACCGCTTTGTAGATCATACCCATGCCGATGCAGTCGTAACCATCAGCAACACTCCGGGTGGTGATCAGTTTATTAATGAATTGTATGGTAAACATATGTTGATCGTTCCATATGTCATGCCCGGATTTATACTGGCAAGAGAAATATACCAACTCACCTTAGGCATTGATTGGTCGAAGATTGAAGGTATGATACTACTCCATCATGGGATCTTTACTTTTCATGATGATGCCAAAACTTCGTATGATTTGATGATTAAAAATGTGAGTTTGGCAGAAGACTTTATCAAAAACAAAGGCATTCATAATGTACCCGAAGAAGAACATGCCGATTACGATCCTATAAAACTGGCTCAACTTAGAAAAGAGCTTAGTCAGCAAGGAGGGGTCACTGTATTGGCCCGAATCAATCCTTCGAAACAGTCGGTGGCCTACAGCAAAATGCCAGGCATAGATGATATTTGTTCGCGGGGCCCACTCACACCGGATCACATCATACGGACCAAACAAAAGCCATTGGTCTTCAATGGTGATGCGTCCAAAGATGTCACGGACTATGTGGCAGCATACAAATTATACTTTCAGCGCAACAACCCCGGTAATTTAAGTCAACTCAAGCCAACACCGGAATGGGCAGTATGGAAAAACCAGGGCACCATCTCTTTTGGAACCTCGGTGAGTAATGTGCAGATTATACAGGACATCACCGATCATACCATGAAAGCGATTTACCAGGCAGAGCGTTTAGGTGGCTGGCGGGCCTTACCTGAAAAAGATCTTTTCGAGATGGAGTATTGGAGCCTGGAACAAGCCAAACTGGCCAATGCGGCAAAAGCCAAAGAAAAGCAAGGTAAGATTGCCATAGTCACCGGAGCTGCCAGTGGAATCGGCAAAGCCTGCGTGGATCTTTTAGTGCAGGAAGGATGCTCCGTAGTAGCGCTTGATATTAATGCTGCCATTACCGGGATGTTTAAGTCCACATCCGTTTTAGGATTGACCTGTGATGTCACCAACTCCAATCAACTCGATGATGCACTCCGACAAACGATCACCCGATTTGGTGGTTTGGATTACCTGGTTCTGAATGCCGGTATTTTTCCAAAAAGTATGAGCATTAAAGATATGGATGGCCCTACCTGGGATAAATGTCTGAATATAAACCTGACGAGTCAGCAACAGCTGCTGCAAAA
>CAYNIG010000096.1:0-15382 GCA_964396995.1 uncultured Saprospiraceae bacterium
ATCAATATGCTATGCTATGCTATGCTATGCTATTAAAAAATTATATTTGGCTAATTGATATACTTTAAGGAATCTAATTGCAGTTGATTTGGGAGATCAATGGATTTAAACCGATAAGAATTCTCTACATCTTATTTGTCTGCAATCAGAGTATATCAATTTATTCACCCAGGTGCCAAGCAACATATTTGCAAAAGTGCAAAAATGAACTCATGAGCAGTCGTCATCATGAAATGAACTAAAATGTAGAGAAGAGCATAGAATGAGCGTCCAGGTCCGTTTTCCACATTTTACATAAATATTTTTTACAATTAATCATTGGTGATTCACTTTTGATTAGGTGATTTGCCAATGGTCAATTTTGATATTCTCATTATGCAAAAGTGCATGATGTCTATATATATATTATTTCTTGCAAGAATATGCCTGATACCCGAGGCAATAAAGAGGGTGCTGATAGTACTGATGGCTTCAATCAATTAAATGTAATCGATTGAAATGGGATGCTACGCTCTTGTATGAGAGGTAGACCTTACTATGCCTTAAAGAGGTAAGGAGTTTATTAAATAATTAAAAATTACTTTTATGAAAATTAAATATTTTTGTTTTATAATTCTAACTATAGGATTGAATTCTTGTTCAAAAGTTTCGCAAGAACAAGATTCAGTATTTTCTGAATTAAGAAATAACTTATCACGATTTGACAAGCGAACAGTGCTGACAAAGTATAAAGAATATAGCCCCGAACTTAAAAGTATGATTTGGAAGGATAAAATTCAGTCAGTAATTAATTTGTCTCCAAATTTAGAAAAAAATCAAATTATTTCCTTAAAAAAATTATTATTTTTAGTAAATGAATCTTTTTTTACCCAATCATTTGAGCAGTTGGTGAGTTCGAATATTGAGGTAGCTTATTGGATTCAAAATGATTCGAAATTATTTAGCATGGATGAAGGTATTTCTATTTTCGGAACAATCGGGAATTATAGTTACATAAGACAACCTGCAAATGCAATGAGATTCAATAACAATTTTATCAACAATATTAGGGATAAAACATCTTCATTCATTCCACCAACTGAGCCATGTTATTGTTCTTGCATTTGCAGGTGGAATTGTTCAGGCAATGAATGGATTTGCGTAGAAAGTTCACAAGGTTGTGCACACACTGGATCGGATTGTGGTTGGTTTTGGCTGCAACCTTGTACTGGTTTGTGCGAATCAAATACCCAATAGTGCTGAACATAATCAATTCAACAAGTGAATATTACAAAAATAAGGTATTTTTTAATTTTATTTACTAGCTGGATAGTAACCTTTTTAATAGTTGGATTATGCATGTTAAATGTATCTACTGCATCCAATTTATTAACGCTACTGGGATTAATAGTAATCTATTTGTTGGGCATTGCAGTTTTTGAAAATTTCGTAAAACTTAAAACTATCTCTCAACAAATTGCAATAGGCGGTGGCTTGATTATATATTTATTATTGAGTATTTATTTTCAAAAGTCGGATTTTATTTTCAGGCCACCACTAATTTCTTTGATTGCGTTTTACATTCCTTTTTTGATTGTATATTTTAATCTAAATAAATTTTTTCATATTATTGTGATTATTTGGTTTGGAGTATATTCTTTTTTTTTATATCCTTTTTTAGTCCAAATGAAATTTGTAAACAAATCTTTGGTATCAATAGATTGGGAGCGTGAAAACATACAACTTCTGAATAAAAATGGCGAAAACTTGATTAATACATTTAATAATAAAGTTGTATTATTTGAAACATGGAATGAGACTTGTGGAAATTGCTTTCAGGGAATGCGCGACCTACACCATCTTTTTTTAGATTTAGAATCAAAGAACCAAGATTTTAAACACTATTATATTTATGTTCCTTTGAATAAAAGGAGTTTAGATCCTTTCAGCTTTTCTTTATTGCCTTATAAAAATATGCCAATATTAGAAGATATACACTCTCGGTTTTATAAGAAATATTTGCCGGAAGCTTTTCCCCAGTTTTTTATTATACAAAAAGAGAAAATTATATATTCTCTTGAAGGATATCATAAAAGATACAAAACATATTACTCTACTGAAATTTCATCACAAATTATGAAGGCTTTGCGCGAAAAATAAGTTCAAAGTGCAGATTCTATTTTCCCCATTTCCTCAACTGCTGCAAAAATGCCTTCATATCCTTCGGCAGCACCGCTTCAAAAGTCATAACTTCATTCTTTACAGGATGCGTAAGTGTAAGCTTTTCCGCGTGCAGGGGTACCCTTGCCATCAACGCATTCAGCTCTTCCTGATTAGATCGGAGGTTTCTCTTTTTTATCTGTTCTATCGTAATGGGAATGTCGGGCCCATATAGCGGATCAAAAGCCAGGGGGTGACCTATGCTGCTAAGATGTACCCGTATCTGGTGTGTGCGACCCGTATGTATTCGCACCCTAAGCAAGGTATAGTCTCTGAAATTTTCTACCGGTTCATATTCTGTAAAACATTCCTTACCCTTTCGGTGTATAGTCATCTTACCGGCTTTATATGGATCCGCAGCGATAGGGGTATCAATATTACCACCTTCTATAACTATTCCACTTACAATAGCAAGGTATGATTTGTAATTTTCATTGGCTGAGAATTGATCATTTAATATTCTGTGTGCTTCCACTGTTTTGGCGAATGATATTACTCCACTGGTATCTTTATCCAATCTGTGAACTACTTTGAGCTCAGGCCTGGTATCAGCCAACAAGTGATACAGTGATTGTTTATCTGTATCCCACCGGTCCGGGATAGAAAGCAGAGTTGCCGGCTTATTTACTACCAGGATGACATCGTCCTCGTAAATGATTTCAATTTTCAACATTATGATTTTTGATTATATCACTGAATGATTTTTTTCCCAATATAAAAAACTGGTATAATAGACTGCCGTGAAACAGACCAGCAGATTCAAACTTTTTGCCTTCGGATTGAGCCCCTATGATTTTTCTTTTTTTAATCAGGGAAGGAATCCATTTTAGAATATTGATATAGGCTTTGATTAAAGCTGCACTTCCTTTGACATTTCCTTTAATAAAGAACTGGATCATGGCTATAGTATCTAAAAATAATCTGGAAGGGACTACATAAAGTAGTTTGCCAGCCGGTTCATTTTTGATTAATGTTGCTATATTATTCCTGAAATTGAGGAATATTTTTCTCTCACTGTTATAGGGTAAGGTACCACCTCCTATATGATATACTTTTATTTCAGGAATAGCCATTATTTTCCATCCGTTTTTCTTAGCTCGCCAGCACCAGTCAATTTCCTCCATATGAGCAAAATAATCACCGTCAAATCCACCCAACTCATGAAACAAATTGGACCTCACGATCATGGCCGCCCCGCTCGCCCAAAAGATTTCACACTTTGAGTCATACTGTCCGCGATCTTCTTCAAATTTATTTAATATCCTCCCGGCACAGAATGGATACCCCAGTTCATCGATCCATCCACCAGCTGCACCGGCATGCTCAAAATGATCCGGCTGCGCGTGAGACAATATCTTAGGCTGCACTGCTGCTACTCCCGGATTATGATCTAAATATTGTATCATCGGCGCCCATGGTTCTTTGAGCTCTACATCACTATTCAACAAAAAATAATACTCGGCATGAATTTGTCTTAAAACCTGGTTGTATCCTTCTGCAAATCCGTAATTCTGGTCTAAAATAACCGTTTCTACAGCAGGATAGTGCTCTTTTAAAAATGATACAGAATCATCGGTGCTGCAATTATCCCCGACAATAATTTTTACATCAGGAGAGGAAAACTTTATCACCGAAGGTAAAAATCGTTCGAGATGTTTTTTGCCATTGAAATTTAAAATGGCGAGTGCTGTCTTGCCTGCCTCGATCATTATCTGTTCAGTTCAGATTCAAGATAGGCTTTGATGGCCATCTTGTCTTGTTTGATTTGGGCTAGCAGATCATCATGGTTAGCAAAGTTCATATCGGGTCGGATAAACCGGAATATATCAACCCAGGCTTGTTCGCCATAGAGTTCACCATCCCAATCAAATAGATTTACTTCTATTTGCAGTTCTCCGTTGGGATGGGTGGTTGGTCGCCTTCCAATATACATCATGCCATCTTTTATAAATGATTTCCATCGCATTCGTACAGCGTATACTCCGTGTTTCGGAATGAGTTTCGAAGCATCATTGATCATGAGATTGGCTGTTGGAAATCCAATCTCTCTGCCTTCACGATCACCCAGTACTACGCGGCCTGAGATCGGAAAAGGGTATCCAAGGTATTTCCTTGCATCATCAAAGTCACCTTCTGACAATTCAGTCCTGATTTTAGTGGAAGACACTTTAACTCCATCCATTTCAAATGCTGAAACTTCATGTACTTCGTAATGATATTTGGCCCGCAGTTCTAATAAAATGTCTTTTGTTCCCACTCTTCCTTTGCCAAATTGATGATCATACCCTACTACTACCGCTTTAGGCTTGAAAAATTTTATCAAAAAATCTTCAATATAGTCCTGCGGAGATTGTGCTGCAAATTCCGGTGTAAACGGCACTACCACCACATGATCCACACCAAGTGACCTGAATATGGCAATTTTTTCATCCAATGTATTCAGCATTCTTAGGCTTTGGTCAAATCGGTTCAGTACCAATCTGGGATGCGGATGAAAAGTCACGATCACGCTTTGCGTGTCGTATTCATCAGCAAAATTTTCAAGTGCAGTGATTATTTTTCTATGACCAAGGTGTACACCATCGAAGGAGCCTACTGTGATCACCGAATGTTGCAACTGAGGTATATCATCGAGTCCGAAATGAACTTCCATTTAAAATTGTACTATATATTTAATTTAAAAGCTGCAAAAATCCGAAAATTTAAGCAATTGAAGGATTTTACCCATCGACAGGTTGAAATTGAAATAATAGGAGTAATTAATTTCATTTTTAAACGCTCACCTCCATTTTGATTGAATTCTAAAATCATAACTTTGCCCTATGTCCCGAGAAGAACTACTGAAAATTTTAGGCACTATCACTGACCCCCTCACCGGTCAGAATTTAGTTTTAGCAAACAGAATTCAAAATTTTACTATAGATGAAAAGCGAATTCAGATAATCCTTTCCTTTCCTCCGAAACTGGAAAGCAGGGTAAAATCCGAGTTAAATTTTCATATCCAGGAAAAAATAGGAAGCCAGGTAAAAGGTGTCGACATCGATGTACATTTCGGCAATCCGGAGCCTGCTCAAAAAAAATCTTCTAACCTGCCACAGATAAAAAATATAATTGCCGTAGCCTCAGGAAAGGGAGGTGTGGGCAAATCTACTGTGAGTGTCAATCTTGCATTGGGACTTAAGCAAGTAGGACTTAAAGTAGGACTGCTCGATGCCGACCTTTATGGTCCCAGTATTCCTATCATGATGGGTCTCAAAGGGAAAAAACCGCGGGTAGAACAAGTCTATGGAGTAAATAAAATAGTGCCCCTCAACGGCTTTGGCCTGCCAGTGATGTCTATTGGCTTTGTAGTAGAGCCTGAACAGGCCGTGGTATTGCGTGGACCCCGACTGGCTGGAATCATGAAACAATTTCTCGAAGACTGTATGTGGCCTGAAATGGATGTATTGATCATAGACCTGCCACCCGGAACCGGCGATATTCAATTGACATTAGTACAAACCGTTCCGGTTACCGGCGCAATTATCGTTACCACTCCCCAAAAGGTAGCTGTAGCTGATGCGATCAAGGCAGCCAATATGTTTCAATTGGAAAATGTCAAAGTACCCATTCTCGGAATAGTCGAAAATATGTCATGGTTTAGTCCTGAGGAGTTGCCGAATAATAGGTATGAAATTTTTGGCAAAGGAGGTGGTATGGAGCTCGCCGGATTATTTCATACTCAATTATTAGCGCAGATCCCAATTGTAATGTCAATCCGAAATGGGGGAGATGAGGGTAAGCCGGTAATACTAAATAATGAAAACGATAATACATCTATTGCGTTTAAAGAATTAAGTGAAAATGTGTTGAAACAGTTGGAGTACAGAAATAAAAACCTGGCACCAAGTCAAAAAGTAGAAATGAAAAATTAGAAGTGATGTGCACACGATAGATTTATCCTTTTAACGCCCCATCCGGGCGGATCAATTCATCATTTGGAATTAAGGATGAAGCTTCTGGTAAATTAATGTGGTTTGCTCAAGTTACCTTATGCTTTTGGCCATGCAGAATGAGAATTAGCCTCTTCAATAGTAAAAATGAGTGTATAAACGTAAGCATGGGTTAATATCTCTTAAAAACCAATATCTTTGCTGCAAATAATGAATACTACCAAAAAGGCTAGAGAAAAAAGAATGCAAGAGATAGATCTGGCCTTGGACGAATTAAGACCTCACCTGGCTGCGGATGGCGGAAATGTAGAGATCATAGACATCACGGATGAGCAAAATCTTCGCATAAAATGGTTGGGTAACTGTGAAGGCTGTTCCATGTCGGCGTTTACCCTTAAGGCGGGAATAGAGCAGGTGATTAAATCTAAATTCCCTGAAATCAATTCTGTTGTAGTTTTCAATGAATAATTAAATAGTAAAAATGAATTGGACACGATCCTCGTTAAATGATTTAATTCATACACTCAAGTCGTGCCTCTGTGTAGGTTTGGATACTGACCTAAACAAATTACCGCCAGGAATACAAAGATCTCCTGAAGGAATACTTCATTTCAATAAAGCCATTATTGATTATACTTTAAATTATGCCATAGCCTATAAAATCAATGCTGCCTTTTACGAAGTATTAGGTGGCAATGGCTGGGATATCATGGCTGAAACCATTGAGTACATTCGCTTAGCGCAGAGGTTTGCCATATTGGATGCCAAACGAGGTGATATTGGCAATACGGGTGATATGTATGCCAAATCTGCTTTTGTCCATCTGAAAGCGGATGCTGTCACGGTAGCACCCTATATGGGTAGAGATTCGGTGATGCCGTTCTTAAACTATAAAAGAAACTGGACCATTTTATTGGGACTTACAAGCAATCCTGGTGCTGATGATTTTCAATTGAAAAAAATGGCCGACGGTACACATTTATACGAAGAAGTGATTAGAAAATCCAAGACCTGGGCTGATCCCGATCAGCTCATGTTTGTGACCGGAGCTACAAGACCTGAAGATTTAGTGAAAATCAGGCAGATCGCCCCGGATTATTTTTTGTTGATTCCGGGAATAGGCGCGCAGGGTGGTGACCTGGATAGGGTAATGCAGGCCAGTCTCACGACACAGGGAGATATCCTTATCAATGCCTCCCGCAGTATAATATATGCCTCACCAGATACTAATTTTGCGCAGGCTGCAGGGGCCGAAGCTCACCGAATGCAGGTCGAAATGGCCAGATTCATCTAAAAAAGTATATCTATTTCGAATTTTCTAACTTAATTCGTTGTTATAAACTGCAAACACAAAAAATACATAATTTAAAACGCTGTAAATGAAAAAAATTTCCCTTTATTTTCTGATTCTTGGTTTATTGTTTTCTTCATGTTCAAAGAAATCATCTGGCCCCATGGCGTCCAGTTCTGCTTCTGTTCCCGCTGCTGCTCAGGCTCCTGTAGCAAACAAATCAGATCCTAAAGCAATAGAAATTATGACTGGTTATATCAACGCTATTGGCGGAAAAGAAAAGCTGATGTCTGTCAAAACCATGATGACCAAAATGTCTGCCAGTACTGGAATGGGTGAAATTACCATTACCAATTATGTGAAAGACGGTAAGTCTGCTATGAAGACCGAGATGGCAGGCAGCACGGTCATGGAGCAAATATTTGACGGTACAGCAGTACAAGTTTCCGGAATGGGTGGTACACAAAAACTGACCGATGCCGCGATTATTAAAAGTGCACAAAAGCAAGCCAGGTTATTTGACGAATTGGATCAATTGGTATCCGGAAAAAACACTCTAAAGTTTATCGGTGCTGAGGATCTGAATGGCAAGCAGGTAAATAAAATAATAGTGACTGACGAAGACAAAAATGAAACTACCCAGTATTTTGAAGCAGGCACAAATTATTTGGTACGTACCATTTCCACGGTCGATATGATGGGATCTAAAAACAGTCAGACTATGGATTTTAGTGATTACCAGGATGTAAATGGAGTGAAATTTCCACATACTATTAAGATGTCCGGCGGATCCATTCCATTCCCTTTGGAACTTAAAGTGGCAGCTATGATGATGAACAGCGATCTGCCTGATCAACTTTTTAAAATAAATTAATTTAAATCTATAATACTTTTAAAAATGAAAAATTCAACCTTATTTATCGGTATGATTTTGTGGTCAGTGATGACAATAGCACAGTCTGATCCAAAAGCTATCGAAATTCTTCAAAAAAATATTGAAGCTACCGGCGGTAAAGACAAAATGATGACTATAAAAAGTATGACTCGAACCATGGAGGTTAATATGCCTTTTGGTACTGCTGAGGCTGAGGCTTTTTATAAAAATGGAAAATTTTACACCAAATCCAGTACACAGGGAAATGTAGTATTTGAGCAAAAATACGATGGAAATCGTGCTTTTGTAGGAGGTATGCAGGGCAATCAGATTCTGGACGATGAGAAAGCGGTAAAAAGAATTGCTGACCAGGGCAAAATATTCCCAATGATAGATATGGAAACCACTACTAAATTGAAATATTCCGGTACGGATAAAGTAAATGGGGCTGAATGTCACAAAATCTCTACGGTTTCTGAAGACGGTAATGAAGGAACCATGTTTTTTGATTCAAAGACCAATTTGCTGGTGAGAATGATCCAGATGGGAGAATTCAATGGAAGTAAATTTGAAAGCACTATTGATTTTAGCGATTATAAACCGGTAGATAATATTTTATTTGCTCACAAAATGGCTATGACTAATGCGCAATTTTCTATGGAAATGACCATGAAAGCAATAAAGTTAAATCCAGAGATAGCTGATAAAATATTTATGATTGAATAACTTTTAATATTAATACAAGATTTATTATCAAAGCCTGATTTAGTCCAAAATCAGGCTTTTGATTTTATAGGCAAAGCACCTGATTTGAGAAAGAGGACATCTGATAATATTTCCTGTCCATTTTATAAATCATCCAAATTAACTACTTACTTTTATTTTCTCTTAAATTCTCTAATTTATGATCAAAAGAAGAAAAGCGTTAACTTCCATTCTAACCGGCCTCGGTGCAATTATGGCTTTGCCTGCCTGGGCTGATGGTTGGTCTCTGAAGTCATTGGGTAAGGTTGATTTTCTGAATATAGATGAGAATACCTTGCTTCTGGCAATCACAGATACAATCATTCCGACTACAGATACACCCGGAGCCAAAGATGTGGGAGTGCATATATTGATTCAAAAATTATTGCAGGATTGTCAACCTAAGTCGGTTCAGGATAGTTTCCGGATGGGATTGGTGACTACCAATGCGGTGGCCATAGCAACCTATGGTAAGTCATTCATTGACCTAAATAGTGATGAAAAAAAGGCAATATTGATGAGTATGTCTCAGTCGGAATATGCTGATCAGAAGAATTTTTTTAATAGTATCAAGAGACTGACCATAGACTGCTATATGAAATCAGAATACGCTATGACCAATATCACCAAATGGGAAATGGCACCCAACAGATACCTGGGTTGCGTGCAGGTTAAAATTTAACTGCTTAGTGCTTTATAAAAAAGTATAAAAAAAAGAGAAATGAATCTGAATATTGACTCCATAAAAAACAGAACGTATGATGCCATCGTAATAGGGTCTGGCATCAGTGGTGGTTGGGTAGCCAAAGAACTTACTGGCCGTGGGGTGAAGACCTTATTGCTGGAACGGGGTAGAGATGTGAAGCACAATGTGGATTATCCCACCGCGACTACGATGCCATGGGAATTCGAACATCGAAATCAATTACCCCTGGAGGAACGCAATGCCAATCCCATCATTTCCAAATGTTACGCTTTTTACGAAGGTACTACTCAATTTTTTGTAAAAGATGCTGAACACCCATATGTCCAAAACAAACCATTTGACTGGATCAGAGGCTATCAGGTAGGTGGTAAATCTCTGATGTGGGCAAGAATGACTCAGCGATGGTCAGACTTTGACTATGAAGGACCAGCCAGGGATGGATATGCCGTAGACTGGCCCGTCCGTTATGCAGATATGGCACCATGGTATAGTCATGTTGAAAGATTTGCAGGCATTGCAGGTGATAGAGATGGTTTACCTACCTTACCCGATGGAGAATTTTTACCGGGATTCGAGCTCAACTGCCTTGAAAAGTATTTCAAAGAGAAAGTGGCCTCAGAATGGAAAGACCGATATGTCATCAGTGGCAGATGTGCTCATTTATCGTCTCCTCAGGACATACATTACAAGCAAGGTCGTGCCAAATGCGTAAACAGGACCATATGCGAAAGGGGATGTCCCTATGGTGGATATTTTTCCAGCAATGCAAGTACGATTCCCTGGGCATTGAAAAGCGGAAAACTGACACTAAGACCTCATTCTGTGGTTGAAAGTGTGTTGTATGACGAAGTAAAAGGTAAGGCAACAGGTGTACGAGTTATAGATGCTGACTCTAAAGAAGTAATGGAGTTTTATTCCAAAATGATTTTTGTAAATGCCTCCGCTTTAAACACCAATCTTATTTTATTAAATTCTAAATCAAACCGATTTCCAAATGGGCTGGGCAACGACAATGGTTTGCTTGGCAAATTCATTGCATTTCATCTTTATCGGGGCCGTATATCTGCAGAATACGATGGATATTTGGACTCTACTACGGATGGTCGTAAGCCAAGCTCAGGTTATATACCCAGGTTTAGAAATGTATATAAACAGGAAACTGATTTTTTGCGTGGTTATGCAGCTGGATTTGGGGCGAGCAGAGGGGAGGTAAGAAATTATGATGGCATAGGAGCAGAATTAAAAGAGAATATGAAAAAATCAGCGCTCAGCAATTGGCGTGTAAGTTCAGGCATCATGGGGGAAACCATTCCGAAAGAAAGCAACTATGTGGCCTTGGATAGTGAGAAAAAGGATCCCTATGGAATGCCACAATTACGAATCAATGTAGATTATGATGATAACGATGAGAAGATGATAAAGGATTTTTTCGAAACATTTACTGAAATGTATACCAAAGCTGGATTTAAAAATATCCGCACCGCAGATAGTAAGCAGGCTCCCGGTCTGGATATACATGAAATGGGTGGTGTGCGCATGGGTAAAGACCCAAAAACTTCTTTGCTCAATGGATTTAATCAAATGCATTTGTGTAAAAATGTATTTGTCACGGATGGGGCTTGTATGACCTCCACCTCTACTCAAAACCCTTCTCTTACTTATATGGCTTTCTCTGCCCGGGCCGCTGACCACGCAGTAAAAGAATTAAAAAAGAAAAATATTTAATCACAGCGGGTTGCATTTGGATACATGAATTTAAACATTGATTCCATCAAAGCCAGAACCTATGATGCCATTGTTATTGGTTCCGGAATTAGTGGGGGTTGGGTGGCCAAAGAATTATGCGAAAAAAAGCTTAATACACTCATACTCGAAAGAGGGCGTGATGTAAAACACAATATCGATTATCCCACTGCAAATAAAATGCCCTGGGAATTTGAACATAGAAACCAATTACCACAACAGGTAATCAAAGAAAATCCTGTGGTTTCAAAATGTTATGCATTTTATGAAGGAACAGAACATTTTTTTGTGAAAGATGCCGAGCATCCTTACATTCAGGAAAAACCGTTTGATTGGATCAGGGGATATCAGGTAGGTGGAAAATCATTGTTGTGGGCAAGATGGACACAGCGCTGGTCAGATTTTGATTTTGAAGGGCCTGCCCGGGACGGGTTTGCAGTGGATTGGCCTATACGGTATAAGGATTTAGCTCCATGGTATAGTCATGTCGAACGATTCGCCGGTATTGCCGGAAACAGGGATGGTATACCAACCTTGCCTGATGGTGAATTTTTACCTGCGTTTGAATTAAATTGTGTGGAAAAGTATTTCAAAGAATCCATTTCAAAAAATTGGGACGATCGCTACTTGATCAGTGGCAGAGTGGCCCACCTGACCCAGCCGCAGCTCATACATTACCGGCAGGGAAGAGGCAAATGCGTACATCGTACAATATGTGAACGCGGTTGTCCCTACGGCGGATATTTTTCCAGCAATTCTTCAACTCTACCTTGGGCGTTAAAAACTAAAAAACTTACCATAAGGCCAGAATCAGTAGTAGAGAGTATCCTATACGATGAATCCAAAAATAAAGCTATTGGAGTCAGGGTAATCGATGCCAATTCAAAACAAGTAATTGAGTTTTTTGCAAAAATAATATTTGTAAATGCGGCTTGCCTGAATACCAATTTGATATTACTCAACTCCAAATCCAATCGTTTTCCTGAAGGTTTGGGTAACGATCATAATCTGCTGGGAAAATACATTGGTTTTCACAATTATCGGGCGACAATAAATGCCAATTTTAATGGTTTCCCCGAATCCACCATTGAAGGCCGAAAACCAAGTGCCGGGTATATACCTAGGTTTAGAAATATCCATGGTCAAGAAACAGATTTTCTTCGTGGCTATGCAGGCGGATTCTGGGCTAATCGAGCTGAAATTAGGAATTTCGACGGCCTAGGTGCAAACCTCAAGTCCAATATGTTAAAAACATCCTTATCTGATTGGAATGTGAATGCTCTGATGATGGGTGAAACCATCCCAAAAGAATCTAACCTGGTAAAATTGGATTTTAATCAAAAGGATCCTTTTGGAATGCCCCAGCTGAGGATTCATGTAGCCTATGATGACAATGATGAAAAAATGATCAAAGATTTTTTTGATACCTATACAGAAATGTTTGAAAAATCCGGATTCACCAATATCAGGTATCACGATGATCACAGAGCTCCGGGTCTGGATATCCATGAGATGGGTGGTGTACGCATGGGAAAAGATCCAAATACCTCTTTGCTCAATGGGTTTAATCAATTGCATTCATGTAAAAATGTTTTTGTTACGGACGGTGCCTGCATGACTTCCACTTCTACTCAAAACCCATCTTTGACTTATATGGCATTTTCAGCACGGGCGGCAGATCACGCGGTAAAAGAGTTGAAAAAAGGAAATTTAAAATAGTGCAATTTACCGTGGTGAATTCAAAACCATAAAACAAGGTTTTTTGCCTATCCAAATTTCATTACTTTTAACGCAAATAATATCACCATGGAAGATAGCTTCACCAGTGAAATATTATCCCCTGAATCTAAAAATCCTTTATCGCAGGCAGGTAAATGGGCCAAAATAGTCGGGATAGTAGGTATCGTATTTGCCTGTCTGATGGAAATGATGTCTCTCCTATTCATATTTGGGATGAAATCGATTAGCGGAGTATTAAATCCATTGGGTACAGAAGAAGGCTTACCCGGCAGTGGTTCAATAGTATGGGCAGGTATTATCTATCTCTTGGTGGGAGCAGTTTATTTTTATATGAGTCTTTGTGCCTATAGATTTGGTAATTTGGTTACAAATAGTTTGCGACATAACTCTCCAAATGGATTAGCCCTTTCCTTTATTAATTTGAAAAACTATTTTACCATTCATGGGGTAATCTTGCTGGCTGTGATAGCCATATCTTTTATTGGCATTCTGATGGTTGGAATGATCGGATTTTTTATAAAATAATTCAATATTCCTGATTTGAGTACCCGAAACTGGTTGACCAAAACAAAATCTTATATACAAGAAATACCTTTGGAGCAGGTACACAGTAAGTACAGTACTGGGCTGGGTGTATCAGTAGTGAAGGGCAGGTTTCAATTGTATACGGACAAAGTAATTTATTCATTCGAAGATCTGTACAATAATTTTAAAGTTACCTGTAATAAAATAAACTGGCAGGTGTTTAAACCTAAGGAAATATTGGTGTTGGGTTTGGGTTTGGGTTCTGTCATTCAACTGATTGAAAAAAAGAACAAACAGGATATGCATATTACAGCAGTCGATATAGATGAAATGTCATTTTATCTGACCAGAAAATACACTTCCTCAAAATTCAGATCACCGGTCCTATATGTTCATGCGGATGCGGAATTATTCATTGCCCAATCAAAACAAAAATACGATCTGATTGTATTCGATATTTTTATAGATGATAAAATACCCACTCATTTGCAATCACTCCGTTTTATGAAAAGACTTAACCAACGATTGCAACCGAATGGTATTTTATTGATGAACAGAATTGCTATGGAATCGGACCAAATCATGGAAAACATGCAATTTATGGAATACATTTTTAAGAAAATCTGGACCGAGGCTGCTATCATTGATGTGCCCCCCAATTGGGTGCTGATCAGTGATGAGAAGGTATTGAAATGAAGCACCAATCAGTGGGAGGAATATCGACTTGTTTGATTAACCAATAGTCCTTAATTCTGCTTAAATTTGTAGTTCCATGTTTATATTCAATATTTACTTAAAATTTGCCGCCATCGCAGTTTGCCTTTTTGGTGGGATTGGTTTAGCATTTGCATTTGGTTTTTGGTGGGCTTTTCCTTTCATCCTGACAGGCCTGTTATTGCTGGTGAGTTATATTTTACTTGGAACCGTCCAATCAGCCGCCCAAATGATGGAAAAGACTGATTTTGCGGGTTCCCAAAAAAGGTTAGATCTCACTTTTTTTCCTAAATGGTTATACAAGCCAAATCGAGCCTATTTTTATATGATCAAGGGATCGATCGCTGCTCAACTTAAGGATTATGATAAAGCAGAGGCTTTTCTCACTCAATCAAAAGAAATAGGATTGCCTACAGGTAATGAGAAAGCAATGGTCGCTTTGCAACTGGCTAATTTTGCTGCTCTCAAAAACAAATGGAACCAGGCACAGATTTATATGAAAGAAATCAAAGACTACAAAGTCACAGAGCCGGCTATAAAAGAACAAATAAAACAGTTTGAAAAAGCCATGCAGCAGCGTGGCCAGCAGAAACATATGATGGGTGGTGATCCATCAATGATGCGCATGCGCAGGATGCGTCGCATGTAGTAAGTTATCATTAATACTTTAACACCTGAATGAATCGCCAGGCCATTCTCCTGGTGAATCCGGAGTAGAACAACAGTGTACTTTAATTTAACTTGACTTTTGTATAATAAAAGTGACCCTGAATACTTTTAATTACAATTCAGGATTCCCGTAATTAGTATTATTTTTAATTTAATTTAAAAAATACTATACAATGAGATTAAACAAAATAGTAAATATCGTTGGGGGTTTATTTTTTTCGGTTCTTCTTTATAATATTGGCATC
>CAYNIG010000097.1:0-15241 GCA_964396995.1 uncultured Saprospiraceae bacterium
AATCCTACATTATATCCAAAAAAGAAATTTGCACAAGTGGTTTTGCCTAAACCCAAAAGAGCATTGGTAGAAAATGACACGGAAGGCCACCAGCAACAATGGGTAAAAGCATGTAAAAAAGGCTATGGTACCTACACCAGTTCATCATTTGATCAGTCGGGTCCGCTTACCGAAATCGTGCTGATGGGGAATCTGGCAGTAAGATCTTTTCTGCACCGGACTACAAACAGCAAGGGCAATATTCAATTTGAAGGCCGTAAAAAACTGATATGGGATGGCGCTAATATGAAGATTACCAATTTTGAGCCAGCCAATGCTTTCGTAAAAAGAGAATACAGAGGCTATTGATTCGGGACCATGCTGATCCTAAATCAGCCAAATTGAAAAGATTAAGCTCTTACTTTCAATCGCTGTAAAATAGCCTTCACCGGTACTGCTGAAGTAGTAATGATATCATGGCTCTCTCCTATATTCAACTGGAGAAAATCACCTGTCTGCATATGAACTACTTTATTAAATGATCGGTCATCATCACGCCAGATATGGCATTCGCATGATCCTTCCAGCACGATAAAACTTTCGATCAGATCATCATGTACTTCCTCCGGAATTATTTCTTTTGACCATCCCAGCAAGAGATCCCTGGTTTCATCTGAAACCAATACTTCCATATGTATATTATCGTATTCAACTGGTGGTTGTATATGCGCTACGGCTTGCTCCCAGTCAAAAAGATTTGCATCGGAAGTGAGCATAGGTATATTATTTAGAGTAAACGGAGTCCTGTTCCTGGATAGGTGATTGAGCTTAGCCATCTTGGCCTTTATCCGTTCTTTTAAAGATTCTGAAGGATCCTTTGCGTGCGCATGGGCATACAAATCCAGGGCACGCTCCGTGCCGGATATTTCTTCAGTACTTGGTTCGTGCCCGTGCTCATCTTGCAATAAAACTTTGATAAGATCGGGAGAGAAATTCAATTTGTCTTCCAATTAAGTTAAAATTTGAGGATTCAACAATTAATCATAAAATTTCCTAAATATCTTCGTTCATACCAATTCAAAATACTTTCTCAGCTCGGTTATAGCCATTCGGGCACGAGTCTTTACCGTACCTAAAGGTATGCCAAACTCTTCAGAGATTTCTTGCTGTGTATACCCTTTAAAATACATACACTCTATAATCTCCTGATACTGAGTAGGTAATTTACCCACTATTTGTTTTAATCCAATCGCATCGGATGTAAGCCCACTATTGCTGATATCCTTAGAGCTACTTACGAAAACATCGAGGTTTTGGTTTTTGAGTTTTTGAGAATAATATTTAGACCGGGTAAAATCTATGGCTGTGTTACGGGCAATATTGATAAGCCAGGTAGCAAAGGCCCCTTTATCCGAATCATAGCTTTGAATGTTTTTCCAGATTTTGATAAAGCAGTCTTGTAGCAAATTTTCGGCACTGGCTTCATCCCGCACTATCCTGTGTATAATGCCAAATAACATAGCGGAGTACCGATCACATAATGTAACATATGCCTGGTCTTCGCCTTGCTGAAGTGACGAAACCATAGCATGCTCTGAAAATTTTTCAATACTCAACTAAACTGATTTGTGGTTTGATAAATTTGGAATAGCTGTACAAAGGTAATAATCCCGAATAATTCAATAGTATGAATTAAACCGTGCAAATAACATTAATCATTCAACCTGTAGATCTTCATTATATTTTGAAGGATTGAAGGGAAGTCTATCGCCAGGTCTATTAATTTACCTGAATGTATATCAAAAACCCATCCGTGTACCAGCAGTCCTCTTTCTTTGTAAGCTTGCTGCACGGCAGCGGTTTTGATCAGATTTATACACTGCTCCTGCACATTGAGCTCTATTAATCGGTTATATCGTTTATTTGCATCCACCATATTATCCAGTTCATCCTGGTGCAATCGATACACATCCCGGATATTTCGCAACCATGGATTTAATATACCCAAATCTGAAGGAGTCAAAGCTGCCTTGACTCCTCCGCATTCATAGTGCCCACAGACTACTATATGATTTACTTTGAGGTGACGCACGGCATAGTTGAGTACAGACATCACATTCAGATCAATGGATATCACCATATTGGCAATATTTCTATGAATAAATATTTCACCGGGATTTGCACCCATAAGATCTTCGGCAGTTACCCTGCTGTCACTACATCCGATGTAGAGTACCTCCGGTTTTTGGCCTTTAGCCAGATCCCTAAAATAATGAGGATTGGAGCCTGTTTTTTCAGCAATCCATTTTTCATTGTTTTCAAATATTTTGTCTAAAGAAATCATTCAGTATAAATCGTATTTATTTCGTTTACGTATTTTGCTTTGATGGCTCTTCTTTTTAATTTGAGTGTGGGAGTGAGCTCTCCTTCGGTACCATCCGGTTTTAGTGGTGCCCATACATCAGGTACCAATTCGAATTTTTTAATTTGTTCAATATGGCCAAACAAAGGGTTGTATTTATCTATCAACGATTGGTAAAGTCGTTTTACCTCGGGTAATTTTATCACTTGTGCGAGACCGGTCCAATCAATGCGTTGATTTTCACACCAATGTTTTAATGATTCTTCGGAGGGTACGATCAATGCACTTACAAATTTCATACCATCACCCACCAGCATTACATTATCTATTAAAAAATCTTCCTTCAGCTTATTTTCTATTGGGGCGGGTGCAACATATTTACCACCGGATGTTTTAAATAATTCCTTTTTACGATCGGTAATTTTTAAAAATCGGGTACCGTCCTTTCCGGTCACAAAGGTGCCTATATCACCTGTTCGAAGCCATGTTTTGCCATTTATCTCAATCAGTGCCTCAGCAGTAAGAGCCGGTTGTTTATAATATCCCTGCATGATATTATCCCCTGCCGCAAAAATTTCACCCTCACCTTCTTTGTACATTTTTTCTGAATTGTCCAGGATGATTTCCACCTGGGGCAATAATGGTCCTACGGTACCTATGATCGCCTTATCCGGGACGAATTTATTCATACTTATTCCGGGAGCAGCCTCTGTGAGGCCGTAAGCTTCACGTACCGGGATACCGGCTGCCGAAAATACGCGCAGGATTTTTACTGGGCATGGTGCACTGCCGGTAACGATACCTTTTACCTGTCCCCCCAGTGCAGCGCGCCATTTGGAAAAAATCAATTTATCGGCTATTTTCCACTTTAATGCGGTTATTCCTTTTAGGTTCAGATCATAATCATATTTATCTGTAAGGGATAGTGCCCAGAAGAATAATTTTTTCTTGATACCGGTAAGGGCTTCACCTTTATTATAAATTTTTTCGTACACTTTTTCCAACAGCCTGGGTACCGAAGTAAAAAAATGAGGACTCACCGATTTGAGATCACCTGATTCTCCACCCAGGTTGTCTGTACCGGTTTGATATATAGACAGTCCATAATAAATGTAGGCATAGGTAGCGGCCCGTTCAAATATATGACAGAGAGGTAAAAAACTAAGTACGCGGTCACCGGGTTTTACCGGCAATATTTCTTTCACTTGCCGGATACAACTGGCCAGGTTGTAATGACTGAGCATTACTCCTTTGGGCTTTCCCGTGGTGCCACTGGTATATATGATGGTGACTAAATCCTCTTTCTTTATCTGCCCTATGCTTTGCACCAGGTATTCTTTATCTTCCGGTTTTAGTATTTCTTTCCAATAAAAATCCCCCGCCCCTTCATCGAATCCAATCAATTGCCTGAGATGAGGTAATGCCGACCTTATTTCAGATATCTTTTGCTGAAGATCTCCTTTTCCGATGAAGGCTGCTTTACACTCCGCCTCTGTAAGTATGTATTCGTATTCGCCCGGGCTGATGGTGGGATACAAAGGTATAGATATCATGCCGGCATACTGTAAGGCCAGGTCAGCAATGATGTATTCGGGTTGATTTTTATACGATATCAAAGCAATGGTATCGCCCCGCTGGTAACCTGTCTGGTGTAAGCCGGTTGCCAGTTCTTTGGCGCGGGATACTATTTCCTGTGTGCTGTAAAATTGCCATTCATTATTGACCCTCGTACCGATGGAGTTTTCAAGAGGGTGGTGAGTGGCCTGGTAATCAAAAAAATCGAGTACTTTTTCTATTTGCATCAGATGGGTAATTTTTTATTCATATCACTCAATGGTTTATAACTAATGCAAACCAAGATAGCCATATTTAAGAAAAAGAAGGATCCGACTTTATCTGATTCTACCATATCATTAAAAATTAAAATCATGAGTATGGCTCCCATAGACCATATGGATGCAAAAATCCACGCTTTTTGAGATTCGCTTTTGGTCTGCCACGACTGTTCTGCCATTTTGAAATAGAAATAAAGTATAGCCAGGAATATAATCAGACCGGGAATGCCCTGCTCCACAGCGATCATCAGATAATAATTGTGAATACTGCTTCTTTCTTCATTATCACTTACGTAGGTGGTAAACTGAGTCAATGTGAATGATTGATAAGCATTGTAAAAATTAGCTGGACCAAATCCCAACAGAGGATTTTCAATTATCATATTACCACCGGCAACCCATCGATGTAACCGCTCCATAGTGGATATGTCTTTGCCTTGCGGCGTAGCTTCCAACAAATTGCTAAAATCGGTATGACTCACGGCTTTGTTGTAATCAGGCGCCAACTCCAGGTATCGGTTTCCGGTAGTAAAATACAGCACTCCTGCAATGGTAAAAAAAATAGCCAATACAAATGACAGATTGACCAGCCTGTATCGGATGATGGGGTAAAAAATAAAAATACTGAATATGGAGATGTATGCTGCCCGGGTATAAGCGAAAACAATACCCACTAATAAAACGATACCGGCACATACAACACCTGTCTTAATAAAAAAATGATTCTTATACAGATTCCATATCGGATATAAAAACGGAAAAACACATACCAGTAAACAGGCATAGTTTACATGATTTCGATAAAAGGGCCTCACCGATTCATTGATTTCACTGAAAGCGAATCCGGTGAAGCCATGTTTTGTTTCGATGATCAATACTGTAATACCGGCAGCTATGAGTACTAAAATGGCAAAAGCGGACTTCCTGCTTTCTTTTTTTAGAAAATAGATCGCCAAGATATAAAAGTTCATCAGGTACCATGATTTCGATAGCCAGTATTTTATAGAATAGATGATGTCGACGCTGCTGATACAGGTGATCAAAATCCAGCACCAATGTATAAGGATCGCCAGAGTAAGGGGATAGTTTAAAATTTCTTTAGTAAAAGATCTGTTTTTGATTAATAATAAAATACCCAATCCAAACATCCACCACATCAGTATTTCATCAGGAAAATCAGTAGAAAGTCCACCCGGTAAATCCAATTCCGTACTAAAGGGTATGGTAAATAATAATAAAAAATAGATCCAGTGTGGTTTGATAAAAGAAATCCATATAAATAACACAATGAAAGGGAGAGTAAAAACCATCCATTCATCAGCTGCAATGGCTATGGATGAACATACCAGGATGAAAAGTGGAAACAGAAAATCAAGTTTGGCACGCGATATATAGGGAAGAACCAGACTATCCATCAACTCATTACATTGGTTTGGAATAGTAGTGGCGGATAAGGTGAAATAACGATAATGCCAGGGCCGTACAGATGCCTGCTCCTATAACTAAAAGACTTCTTTTGGGTCTTGATTTGTAATCCGGAGTTTCAGCGGTGATTACCGTAATCACTGCATTTGCTTTTGAGGCTATTGTATTGATCGTATTTTGATATTTTATTTTATCTTCATTTATCTGACCCTCCAGACGCTGTATGGTATTTTCAAGGGAATAAATTTTGTTAACTCCTTCATTGAAATTTTTCAGGTTAAATATTGCACCCTCTCCGTTATTCAATGCTTTTATCTGGCTTTCCAATCCTTTTATTTTAGCCGATAAATACATAAGCGTGTCTTTGCGTGCATTTCCGGCCTTTAAAGCATCGTACCTCGCTTTTTCACCTATGTATTGATTGTTTAATTCAGTAGCCAGGTTGCCCAGGGTCTCCGTCTGTGCATCGACATTGTATATGGGGTATATTTTTCTAAGTGCGGCAAGACTGTCAGAAAGCATCACTGAAAGGGCCGATTTTTCAAGTATACTGCTTTGATATAATTTACTTACTTCAGTCAGTCTGCTGGTAATGAGATCGTGTGATAGACTATTTACTATATCCCTCGCCCTGTTTGCCATTTGAGAGGCCAGGGATTTGTCCAGATCTTCTATACTCAATTCTATTGCATCGTATTTTGTTTTGGTGACCGACATCAGTTTGCCCAGTTTTTTCCTGATTTTATGTTTGGCTAAACTTTTGGAGGAATCGATTTTATATTGAGTAAATAAACCAAACTCCTGCACAAGTTTGTCTTTTAATTCATTACTGGTACAGATAGTAAGTAGTCGGTCCAGATCCTGGCTACTGCCATAAAACTCCATTTCTTTGGTCGTGTTTCCGAATATTTGATCTGGTTTGGATAGATCAAGGCTCGCCGGATAAAAAGTAGTACTCGCTTTGTAGTAATTTTTTAACAAAAGACTCAGCAATGCAGTACCCACTATGGTGGCTAATGTCCACCTCATGATTGATTTTCTTTGCTTCCAAATTACGGCTACAGCATCGGCGAGCTGCTCTTGTTCTTCCATGCGACTAAAGTATGGAGATTTTCCCGATTGATGTGGTTGAAGTCATTTCTGCTTACTTTGATACCCGATTGGCCGAATAGGCTAAATCTTATTTTGAATTGCTCAATTCTATTTTAACATTAAAACATCAATTTACCCCAAAATTGGATTTAAAATAGCACTATTCAATTTTTTCATCGATTATTTAAAAAAAGGAATCGGGTGATGAATATTTATTGATCTGCTTCCGAAGAATTTGTTTGCCCCATCTGACCTGTAAACAGATTAATATAATGTAGAATGTTTGTTGGCAAATTTAGGTCAGGGAAAAGAAAGAATTAGACCCAACACCTTCGGTTTTTGCCGCTCGGACACGTATTCATTGACAAACTGGTGATGGGCAAATTTTATGAGCATCTCAAATAGGAATTAGTCGTCGAACTCAATCATATCATGCCACCACCATATTTTTATTACCTTAGCTTTACTCAAATCATCATTTTCATGAAAAGACTTACTCTTCTATCCGTTCTTTTATTTTCAATTTGTTTTATTTATGCCCAGGACAAAGCCGATGAAAAAGCAAATGCAATCATCCGTAAACACGGTATGGATCAAAGCAAACTAATGCAATTTGCCTCTAAAATTGTAGATGATCTCGGACCCAGGCTCACCGGATCAGATATGCTGGACAATGCGGGAGATTTTGTCATACTGGAAACAAAAAAATTGGGATTTCAAAATGTACATAAAGAACAATGGGGCCCATTTGGAAGAGGATGGGAGCTTAAACATTTTGAAATGCATGCCGAGAGTCCTAACTATTTTCCGGTAATTGCTTATCCCAAAGCCTGGTCACCATCCAGTAATGGCCAGGTCACCGGCGAAGTAATTTATATAGATGCGGCTACGGAAGAAGCAGTGAATGCATACAAAGGAAAGCTTGCTGGCAAATTTGTATTGCTTGATACCATACGTGAAGTGATGGAATGGTTTGATCCATCAGGCAAACGATATACTTCAGATCAACTATTAAATATGGCAAATAGTCCCATGCCAGGTGTCAATACCGGCAGAGGCAATCTTCCGCGCAATTTTGGTCAGGGAAACCGATCTACCCGGGCGCTTTGGGATTTGATCTATGCTGAAAAACCATTAGCCGTATTGGATAGAAGTTTTAAAGGAGATCTGGGGACCGTATTTGTAACCGGTGCCCGCGCAAAAACAGGATCGGCCTATGCTGCCAATGCAGAAGTTTTACCCCAGGTGACATTAGCTATAGAGCATTATAATAGAATATTCAGATTGGTGGCAAGTGGTAAATCGGTAAAACTTTCTTTTGATCTCAAATCAACTTACAGCAACCCGGATGGTATGGAAAATAATTTTTTTGCTGAAATACCGGGTAGCGGCGAGTTGAAAGACGAAGTGGTCATGTTTGGTGCTCATTTTGATTCATGGCATTCGGGTACCGGTGCTACCGATAATGGTGCCGGATCCTGTGTAATGCTGGAAGTAGCACGAATTTTAAGTGAAACTTATAAAGAGTTAGGCACTCAACCCAAAAGAACATTGAGACTGGCATTATGGACGGGTGAAGAGCAAGGATTGCTTGGCAGCCGTGCCTATGTGTCTCAAAAATTAGTAGTGCGGGATACCAATAATTCAGTAAAAGCCTTGAAGCCGGAACATGGCAAAGTATCAGCCTATTACAACCTGGATAATGGCACCGGTAAAGTACGAGGAGTATACCTCCAAGGAAATGATAAAGTGTACAATACCTTTCGCAATTGGCTGGAGCCATGGAAAGACCTTGGAGCCACCACGTTGACCATGCAAAATACCGGAGGTACAGATCATCTGGCATTTGATGCAGTAGGGGTGCCGGGCTTTCAATTTATACAGGACGAAATCAGCTATTCTACTAAAACGCATCACAGCAATATGGATAATTTCGATCACCTGGTAGAGGCCGATCTGAAGCAAGCTGCTACGGTCATCGCTTCTTTTGTCTATCATACGGCTCAGCGTGATGAAAAATTACCGAGAAAGGAACAACCTAAAGTAGAAGTGGAGAAATAAGTATTATTCTCAAATCTACTTTACTACCCGATCCATCTATGCAAGTAGAGGTAAGCATTTGGCCTTCTTAGGTTAAAGTATCTATTTTTCAAACTGAAGAAGGAGTATGGAGATGCTGTGCTGAATGACTTCACTTCCTTGTAACATAAATCGATAGCCTGATAACAAAAGTTATCATTTTTTATCGAACGAAATTAATCCTCTTTACACTTTAAAGTAATAGAACTAATCTTAAACAAGAATGTATTTGATATTTACCCCAATGGGGTATTGCACACATCATGGGATACATCGACTATTGTAAAAATAAATTAAACCTAATATTTACTATGAAAAAACAAATCATGTATTTTTTCGCAAGCTTTTTTCTATTACTGGCTTGCAACAAAGAAAACCTGGATGCCGCTTTAGAAACCAGGGGAAACGATAATCATAAAAACTGGAAACTGGCCAATGCAAGTGGCGGATGGGACTATACCACGACAGATGGTGGTAGTGGCGCTGGGTATGGGGTGGATACCTATACCTACGGATGCAGCAGACCCTACGGGCGGGCTGTAGCATCAACTTCTCACTATGAAGAAGATGGAAATGTACTGTGGGATATTCATCGTACTATGACTTATAACGACAATTTTAAGGTGGCAGTGGAGAGTTCCGACGAAACTGGTACAGAAATAATTCGCACTTTTAACTACGACAGCGAAGGCAAATTTACTGGCGTGACCACGGTTGTAGACGGTGTTGCCCTAGAGGATGAATTTAAATTTGATGATCAAGGTCGCGTGTTAGAATATACAAATGAAGGGGTGAAAACGGAATATATCTGGAAAGGGGATAATATAAAGGAATTCAGAATATATGTACAACCTGAAGAAGAAATGGCTTTGATTCAAAAATCGAATGCTTTTAATTTTATAGGGTACGATGATAAATCCAGAACACAAGCAAAAAAACAGGTATTAAAGTCATTGGCTTTTATCCAAAAGCAAGCTAAAAATGCCTATCGTAGTAAACAAACAGAATGGCAACTGGTACTCATAGAAGAAATAGAAGTAGATAATAATATCATCCAACCATTCAGTAGTCCGGGTGCAGGCTATCCTGGTAGTATTGGCGATGGAGGATGGTTATTTAAAACCAAAAACTTTATGACTAAGTTTACGGACTACCCAATAAATCCTGATGGATCTAAAGGTGAAATATCTTATCAGGCACACAACCATACTGTAGCTACTAAAGATAATCTTCCTGAAAATGTAATTTATAGCTTGTATATACATGAAATAGCGCAAGATGCCGATGGAAATGCGATCAATTGGAATGAAACAGGTACTATTCACTATGATTATATTTCCGGATGTAATGAAACCAGTGAATTAAAATCTAAAATTAAATAGCCATCGGTCTTCGATTATATTTATAATCTCAAGTCAGATCTATATGATTTTATAAAAAGCCCGGTTGTATAATCGGGCTTTTTTATTATATACAAAATTTAATAAAACGAGACAATGGTCTTGCGAGTAGGAAACTAATGATCGGTTACTTATTTGTTTTGAATTCTGATGTATTAAAGAATGCAAATACATTTAAGCAATACCAGGAAGATGTTGTCTTTAAGAAATTATTGGCTAAGGCAAAGCAGTATATGATGAGTACTCTGCAAAGTATGGAAATATGGTGATGAAATAAAATAATATACATTGCCAACATATTCCACGGAGGATACGGTTGACTCCGTATGCTGCATTTTGATAATATACCATTTAGGTTAATGGTAAACTATAAAACCATTTACCAAAGGTCTGCCACCAACCAAAATGAATATTAAAAATCAGTACAGAATGAACAAACAGATACATGCACAAAATGAGTGGAAAAACCCAACGGCCTTTTTTTTGATTTCGTTCAAGAAAAATTAAACTTAATAGTACAATGTAAACGAAACCGATAGTGATAAAATAGCTATACTCCGGATGAAGAGGTATACGTGCCACAGCAGGCTCTATACAGGCAATTCCCGTCACGATCATTCCCCTGGCATGCAGATCCATTTGCCTTCGATACCGGAAAGCAATAAAAAAAGCTACTGCTAAAATGAATAGATCTTTAAATGTAACCCAGGAGCCAATATCCCAACCATCCTCGAAACCACGGAATCGACTGTGAGATAATAACATAATGGAAATGAAAATGGCAGGCGCAAGAATGTAAGATAACTTACCTATTCTTCTATGTAAGATAAAATTCTTTTTTCGGATGAGTATAGGCTGTATAATTAGTAAAGCCACCCAAACGCCTACTATACCGGCATGAAAATGAAAATAAAATGTAAAGTCAGCCGTGCCATCAAAAAATTTGGAAAAATAAGAAGGCCAGAAGCCGATAAGGATTAAACCTATGAGTCCAATAAAATAGTAACCGGATTTATCTACATTGAGTTTTGCAGAGATGGATTGCATATGTTTTCTATTTTTAAAATTTTAAATTACAGGTATTTGAATGATAAATTCGGTACCTCCATTTTCATTACTTGTAACTTTGATCTCTCCCCCATGTGCCTTTATAATATCATAACTCAAACTCAAACCCAAACCAGTCCCTTGTCCGGTGGGTTTAGTAGTGAAGAAGGGCTGGAAGATTTTATCCTTGATAGAATCAGAAATGCCGGAGCCGTTATCGGAGATAGAGATCTCGCATCCCGAAGCTTCGTGACGCAAAGACGCAATGTATTTTGTAGTTATTGTTACTAATGGTTTGAAATCTTCATTGCTGCCAGCCTTCATACTTCTGTCTTCTAACTTCTGATTCACAGCTTGAAAGGCATTGGTAATTATATTTAATAATACTCTTGCAATATCCTGACTCACCACATTTATTTTTGCTAATGTTGGATCCAGATCGGTTCTAAAATCACATTGAAAATTTCTATCCTTTGCTTTTAAGCCGTGATATGCCAATCTCACGTATTCATCACATAATTGGTTGATATCAGTGAGTGTTTTTTCACCGGTACTTTTACGACTGTGCTCTAACATGCCTCTGACGATGCTGCTGGCACGAAGGCCATGGTGATTTATTTTCTGAAGGTTTTGTTTGATATCATCTGCTATTGCAAAGCCTTCTTCCGTATCACCTTTCTTAAACTCTGTTTTCATTTCATCCATGAGCTCATTGCTCACTTCACTGAAATTATTCACAAAATTCAACGGGTTTTGTATTTCGTGGGCGATACCGGCGGTGAGTTCTCCAAGGGATGCCATTTTTTCAGACTGGATCAACTGCGCCTGCGTGGCCTGCAGCTGCCGGTAGGCATCGGCATTGTCCAGCGCCACGGCGGTGTAGGTGGCCAAACTGCGCAATACATTGAGGTGGTACTCCGTATAGGCGTTTTTGCTGAAGCTCTGCGCCGTGATCACCCCGATGGCTTTGTCTTTGTACACCAGCGGCAGGTAGATGAGCGACGCTGAATCTCCTCCCTCGGTTGTTTGTGCTATCTCAGTCACATAGTCGCCATGCTCTTTTTCATAATCGTTGATGAAGAGTTCTTTGCGCTTGTTGTAACACCAGCTGGCCGGACGGGTATCGTCATCGAGCCGGTAACTGTAGGAGCTGAGCGTATGTCCTTTCTCCTTGGTGGCAGGAAAATCCAGCTGCTGTTTGTCTTTGTTGAAGATGCCGATACCAAACACAGCGGCATCCATCAGTTTGTTGACATGCGCATACACCGTTTCGATGATATTCTGAATCGACAGCGAAGCGGTGATGTCCTGCCCCATCTCGCTGATGAGCTCGATGTTTTTGCGGCGCTCGTTTTCGGCATCGGCTTTCAGGTTGGCCTCCCTTATGGCCGATCGTTGTTTCTCCCTGGCTACGGCCCGCGCCTGCTGCATGCGCACAAAACCATATGATACCAGGCCCAGCAACAAAACCCACAGGGCATAGGCCCACCAGGTGCGGTACCAAGGTGGCAATATCTCAAAGGCATAGCTGGCTTCACTGCTCTCCTGGCCGAGGGCGTTGACGGCCCTTACCCGGAAGGTATAATCGCCCGGGGGCAGGTTGGTGTATTCCTTTTGGTGTTCATTGGTCCATGCCGACCAGCCTTTGTCAAACCCTTCCAGGAAAGTCTGGAACTGCAGGCTACCCTTCTCCCCATAGCTGGTGGCGGCAAAGCTGAAGCGCATGGCATTGTCGGCAAAATCGATCCGGGGTACCACCGCCTGACTGGCAAGGGCGCCAAAATAAATGGTGGAGTCGCCCCCGATGTTTACCCGGCTTACAAGGGCATCGTAGGTCGTAGTAGTGGTTTTTTTACCAAAGTCGTACCGGATCAGGCCTGAAACCCCAAACAGCCAGGTCACCCCGTCTGGTTCAGCATAGATGGCGGGCACATCCTTTGCAAACTGTTGAAAGGTTTTGGTGTCCCAGGTATAAGCACCATCAGGCCCGGGCATGCCCATGGCGAAGGTTTTTTCAGTGATGACCCAAAGGCGGTGGAGGCTGTCCAACTGGATGCCGATGCCCTTTTCTCCATTCGCCAGCCGGTACACAGCCGCCAAAATAGGGTCTTTGAGGTCCGCCACAAAACGTTTGGTTCGCTCATCAAATACATACAGGCTGTCGGGGCTGTTGAAGTAAGGGATGCCCTTTACCGTGGTAATATAGGTAGACCCATCCTGCAGGCCATGGGCGGTGCCAAACTGCTCGATTTGCGGTTTGCCAAGGCTGTTGTTTCCTGGCTGCTGCCTGGCAAAGCGCACCCGGTAGATACCGGAAAAGTTGGTACTGACCCACAGGCTGCCGTCGGCCATTTCTTCAATATTGTTTATGCGATCATCCGATGGAATGATGTTGCCCTCGTCTATCCACTGATGTCCTGCTTGCCGCACTGCCCATAATCCATAGGCTCCCACATACACCCGCCCGGGATGCAGGCGGGAAGGGGTTAATATCCTTACCCCATATTCATTGGCAACGGTTTTGCGGATGGGCAGGCGGGCATCGCCCTCTATTTTAAAGAGCCCCTCGTTCCCCCCGGCCAGCAGGGTGTTGCCGGCTTTTGCCAAAGCAAAGTATTGGTCGGTACCTGCGTCTTTCACGGGGGTGAAGGTGGAGTTGCTCGGGTCCAGGTAGAACAGCCCGTTGTTACCTGCCAGGTACAGCTTGCCCTGGTGGCGGATGAGGCTATAAGTATTTGTGTTCAACTGGTTGCGCCCATCAAAATAAGTGGCCTGCGAAGCGTAGGCGATGCTGCTGATGCCGTTGCTGGTGGCCAGCCAAATGTTGCCGGCACGGTCCTGGCAGGAATAATAAATAGAATTATCAATCAAGCCATTCCCCTTGCTGAAATACCGCTGCACCCGGCCGTTGGGGTCCATCACTACTGCCCCACCGCCGGTAGTGCCAAGCAGAAAATTTCCATCCTGCAGCAGGGTGCCGGGCAGGTAGATCAGGTTTTCTTTGATAAACTGGTCGGCCCCGGTTTTGAAAGGGATGAACTGCTGCCCGTCATACTTGAATAAGCCCATGGTATGGGTACCCACCAATATGTTTTCCTTATCGCCCGGGAAGGGCAGCATCACATAGATGCGCTCCTGAGCAAACTGCTCCCCACCTGGCACCAGGGCTACCGAATCGCCCTGCACCTGGCAAAGCCCTTTGCCCCATGCCCGGATGAAGAGTTTGTCATTGACGTGGAACATGAGATGAAATCCATCGGGTGAAGCGATGCTGCTGAAGGTCTTTTGTTGCAGGTCATACATGAGCAAATATTCGCTGGTTCTGAAATAGACCTTCCCATTAAATACTATGGTTCCAAATACATCGGAAAAATCCCGCAGTTCGGCAGGCAGCAGTTCTTTCAGGGAATGAAAGCTGAGTTTGCCCGCTGCATCGGGCTGAAAATACCCCAGTTCGTTTGTGCCCCCGGTATAGATCTTGCCACTTTCGCCCAGCGCCAGGGAGCGGACTACAGATTGGTTGGGCAGGGGGTAGCGCCGCCAGGCGATGCCGTCGTACTCCAGCAGGCCCTGGTTGTTGCCGGCATATATTTTGCCCCGGTCGCCCTGCAGGATGGCCCAGTTGTCGGCACCACCGTCATAGTCCTTGAAGGAATGGTTGGTGATGAGGGGGAAGCCTTTTTCGGCGGTGGATTGGGCATATGACTGGCTGCCCGCCAGTGTGCTTATGGTGAGCAGCAGGGTAAACAGGTATGTTTTAAAGTGCATATTATTATCGTGTTTTTTTTTACAAATAATGGGTCAGGAGTTCGGATCGAGCAGGGGAAGTTGTATGGTAAATTCGCTTCCTGCCCCTTCTTTTGAGTCCACTTTCAACTCCCCGCCATGCGCCTTTACAATATCATAAGCCAAAGACAATCCCAATCCGGTTCCCTGCCCGGTAGGTTTGGTGGTAAAGAAGGGCTGAAAGATTTTGTCTTTGATAGAATCAGAAATGCCGGAGCCGTTGTCGGTGATGATGA
>CAYNIG010000098.1:0-15226 GCA_964396995.1 uncultured Saprospiraceae bacterium
CATCTGAGTTCACCCGAATGGTTTTTGGATCAAATTCGATTGAATACCAAACTTGCAAAACCTAAAATAATCCTTACCACTCCCAATATTGCTTTCTTTATTGTCCGGTTACAATTATTAGCTGGTGGATTTAATTACGGCAAGAAAGGAATCTTGGATAATACTCATAAAAGACTATTTACTTTCAGATCACTAAAAAGACTTTGTGAACAATCAGGATACCTGATTAAAAAACAAAAGGGCATTCCGGCACCATTTCCATTAGCTTTAGGTGACCATTTTTTTTCCAGATTTTTGGTGAGTATAAATCAAGTTTTAATTGGTTTACGAAAATCATTATTTGCTTATCAAATTTATATGGAATTAGAGCCATTACCCATGGTTGAACATTTAATGAAATCCACATTAAATCAAAGCGAGGAGAAAAGAAATATGATAAACATAGAAAATGCTGCCAGTGTATGAGTACTAAAAAGAATATACCCACAAGAAAAAATGACCCCATCGTAACACCTAAAAAAATAAACATTATCACACTTGGCGAAAACCAAGATTTTTTATCCTCTGTTGCACAACTGGCTCAGGAAAATAAATTATATGATGCTGAATTGTATAATATTACCAACCTGGGAATTAAAAGGATATCTAAAAATCAAACCGAAGCCGGATTGATTCCTGAATCAATTGTTCCTGATAAGTACTTTTCTATCATTTTGGATAGTCGATCCTCTGATGCCATATCGGATCTCAAAGTATGGCTTAGCACCAGGGGATTGCAATCCTTACCAATTGCACAAAAATTATTGTATAAAACAGGATTATTGAACAGTTTTGTAAGCAATTCTAGTGTATTGGTAAACAAAGAAATTGTATCAGAATTAGCCTCTTCGCTAGAAAAGGGAATAGAGCCGGAGGCTATTGGAAATACTTTGTTTTCATCTTTCCAGGCATTTAAAACATGGAAGGTAAATTCTAAACCAGAGTATCGAGCCACTGGTCTTTGGAGGAATTTAAAAAATATGGTCCGATCCTCAACTTTCGAGGCCTGGAATACTATTAAAAAATGGCCTTTACAAAAAGAAACCAGTGCAGTGGAACATCCTGTATGGAGATTTTTACTCGCCTGCATTACGATATTAGGACTGATTTATTTGCTGTGGGGTGGGCTAAATGCCGGTATTGGGGGAGACGAATTCAGATACATAAATCAATCAGAGAAAGTAATAAAATTTTATTCAACATTTGGAGCGGATACCACCGCTTATACTAAAGCAGGGGTTGACCCTCAGCATTTTAATGGTCAGTTATTGGATAATGCGATGTATGTTTTCGGCAAACCACTTGGACTGGAGCGAAATTTTAAGTTTCGGCATTCTATTACTGCATTTTTTTCATGGATTGCCATTTTATGCACCGTACTTTCTGCTTTAGTATTATTTAATGTAAGGATTGCTTTCTTTACCTCCTTATTCATTTTTCTGTGCCCAATATTTATTGGGAATGGATTTAATAATCACAGAGATATGCCGCTGGTTACGGGAATCATGATGGTGATTTTGGGACTCAGCCTCCTTAGAAATACTTACCCATATTTAAATAAAAAATATTTACTTCTAATCTTGTTAGGGATATTTATTTCATTTGGGCAACGCATAGCAGGTGGTATCATGGCGGGATTTTTGTTGGTATTATTTTCACTAATTATCCTGCTTGAACAGAAGCAACTTTCAAAATTAGCTGCTTTGGATAAGTCTGTACTAGCCTGGGTTGGAGGTCTTGTGACAGCTACCAGTATAGGAATTGTATTGTCATTTTTAACCTGGCCTTATGGCCTGATCAATCCCATCAAACATGCGTATGAAGTATATACGCAGTCAGGTAACCTCAGTGTGGCCTTATTTCAGATTTTTGAAGGAAAATACAAGCTTTCTTCCCATATGCCGGATTATTATGTTTTAAAATATATGGGAATTACCATACCGGTTGCTATTCTTGCAGGCATCGTATTCATAATTTCTTTTTTATTTAAAAAATCAATTGCCTATTCTAAATATGTATTGGCATTTGTTTTAATAGCCTTCCTTTTTCCTGTTTTATATTCTTATTTTAAACTGGGGAATATGTACGGCAGCTGGCGGCATTTTATGTTTACTTTACCCTTTATCGCATTGGCTTCGGCAGTGGGATGGGATATTTTTTTTAATTCATTTATTAGATCAAAACATATTTTATTGCCAATAGGTATACTTATTATTTTACTCATTCACCCGCTCCAGTATATTCTTCGCAATCACCCTTTTGAATACATGTATTATAATGAAATCATTGGTGGCAATCGTGGTGCTTTTGGTAAATACGAATGGGACTATTCACTCAATAGTATTAAGCAGGGGTCCGAGTGGTTACAGAAATACATCCGAAAGCATCATCCGAAGGGTACTAAACTGGTGATTGCCTCTAATGGTGGCGAGCTGGCAAAGTATTTTGAAGGTTTTGATGATAGTATTTCCACTATATACACCAGGTATTACGAACGCAGCACTCAAAACTGGGATTATGCAGTATTTCCGAATATGTATATCCATCCTCATCAATTAAAAAACAATATCTATCCCAAAGCAGATTCATTGCATTTTATTAAAATAGATGGCAAACCGGTTACCTTTATATATAAAAGAAATAATAGATCAGATTTGGTGGCGAGTCAGGCGATCAATCGGCAGGACATTCCAAGCGCTATACAGGAATTGAATAACTATTTAAAATACAACCCCAAGAGTGAATGGGCTTGGTTTCAGCTGGCTTATATGTATGCACAGCAAAATAATTTTCCCCAGTGCCAGACCTATCTCAACGAAGCTTTTAAATGGCACCCTGAATTTTTACCTGCCCTGGCTCTGCAGGGTTTATTATATCAAAATACGGGAAGATGCGCGGAAGCTCAGCCTATCTTTTTAAGATTGATCAATGAAGGAAAATACGATCTTTTCAATACTTATAAATGGAGTGGAATGTGCTATGAAACAGAGAAGAATTATAAAAAAGCATTGGAACAATATGGTTTTGCATTAGGAGCAGGGAATAATCAAAAAGATACCTATTCAAAAATAGCAAACTGCTTTAGACAATTGGGTGATCAGAATCAGGCAGCTAAATACGATGCCATGGCAAAATGAGGTGTATTCAATTAAATTAATGCTTACTTCTTTTTTTTAAACCTAACCTATTTCTCGCAGAAATGAAGTCAACCTCACCGCCTGTACTCATTGAGCAGCGTTTCCATCCTATCTATCGCTGTATTTAATATTTCCGTATCGGCTAGAAACACCATACGGAAATGAGCCTTGTCAGCATGATTAAACCCAGAGCCTGGAACCAATAATACTTTTTGTTCAGTGAGTAACTTGTATACAAAATCATTATCATCAAAAAAGGAGAATTGCCTGAGATCTATTTTAGGAAATACGTACAAAGCCCCTTTGGGTCGGGCACAGGATAGTCCCGGTATAGCATTAATTCTTTCATAGCAGAGCATACCCTGTCTGTATATTCTTCCTTTCGGTGAAACAAGATCATTTATGCTTTGATAGCCACCCAGCGCAGTCTGTATTGCATATTGTGCAGGTACATTAGCACAGAGTCGCATGCTGGCCAGCAGGGTAAGGCCTTCTATATAGGATGCTGCCTTTTGTTTTGCCCCACTCAATATTACCCATCCACTGCGAAATCCTGTCGCTCGCCAATTTTTACTAAGCCCTCCATAAGTAAGGTAAAAAACATCGTTATTTAGAGAGGCTATAGGCGTATGCGTATTACCATCAAATAATATTTTATCATAGATTTCATCTGACATGACCATCAGGTTTTTCTCTGCTGCCAGATCAGCAATAGACTGTAAAATATGTCTTGGATATACCGCCCCGGTAGGGTTATTAGGGCTGATTACTACGATGGCTTTGGTGCGCGCACTGATCTTTGATTTTATATCTTTAATGTCGGGCACCCAATCGTTCTCCTCCTCACATATATAATGTACAGGTTTGCCACCGGCCAGGGATACAGCTGTAGTCCATAGTGGATAGTCGGGGCTGGGAATCAATACTTCATCATCATCATTGAGCAGGGCTTGCAAAGTCATTACAATCAATTCACTGACACCATTTCCAATGAACACATCTTCTATCGTGACATCGGGTATGCCAATTTGCTGAGTATAATGCATCACCGCCTTGCGGGCAGGAAAAATACCAAGGTGATGCGAATAGCCCTGGGCTTCCTGAATATTTAATATGATATCGTGTACTATTTCGTCAGGAGCATACAATCCAAAAGGCGCAGGATTACCAATATTCAGATTGATGATGGACTGTCCTGCCAATTGCATTTCATGAGCTTTGTCAAAAATAGGCCCGCGTATTGCATATGACAAACTATTGAGTCTGTTACTCTTGAGGAATTGATAAGGTGGTCCGGTGGATGGTTTTGCAGTCATAATACGAACCGCAAAAATAGCTATTTCCGGATCAACTAAAAAGGTAGCTTCGAAAGGGATAGAGCAATGGGTTTAAAACCGGGTCTGTATTGATTCTCTAGCTGCTCAATATCTTTAATTCAACACGCTGATTACGAGTTCTCCCTTCTTTCGTCGCATTAGTATCGATTGGTTTTCGTCGCCCATAGCCTACATAAGTCATTCGTTCTTTTGGAACACCTTTCCTTATCAAATATTCTGCTACTGCTTTTGCCCTCAAGGTTGATAATGAATCGCAAAAATGATCCTTTGGGATGCCATTGGTGTGGCCTCCTATTTCTACGATCAAGGATGGGTTACTAATCAAAAAAGTGTAAATATCATCGAGCGCGATAAAACTATTTGGCGGAATAGAATCGCTGTTGGCATTAAAATAAAGATTATTAATTCGAATGATTTCTCCAATCTTGGGTTTCGGTATAAAGCTGGGCGGAGGTGTGTTGGTTACAACGGGTTTGGCAGCAGGGACAGGACTCTGCACCTTTGGCTTATTCACCACAATAGGTTGGGGCTCTACCGGTTTTTCGCATTCTATGGGTACCAGATCAGAGGCATGATCGAGTAAAATATTACCATTGTAGGGCAATAAAACCGGTGTTTTAAAAAATGCTTCAAGCATAATGTATTTATAATTTGACTTGGGTTTGAGCCGGAAAAAATATTGTTTCCAATCTAAATGGTCGATTGGAATGCTTTCAGCCAAAAGCTCAGACCGGCCGCAGGAAATATTGGCACCCCAGATGCGCAACACGGCAGGCACATCAAAATTAAACATACTGTCGCTCCTGCTCACCAGAGGAAATCGGTCTCTGTTATTGGTTCCACTTTTGTAGGTAGGGGAACTGGAGATGAAAATACTAAAATTGTAGCAGGTGCCACTTATCATCGGTTTTTCCAACATTTGACTCACTCGCTCCCAGGTGTCATTATGCCTTACCACCAGACCCATATAGGTCTTGCCATTGATCGCAGGCTTGCTTACTTCCCAAAAATTATTGGGATGTACATCCGGAGCTGACTCTCCCTGAAATCCACAATCGGTCCAACCCATGGGTGGAGAACTTTGCTTGGGAGTGTCTTCGAAAGAGGCATTTATGAGTTTTATAGGGGAGGGAGGTGCATTATCCTGACCAATACCTTGAAATGTACCAAGTAAGCAATAGGAATAAATACAGATAGCTGATATTATTCTCATTTTTGACATAATAGTACAAAAATATCAGTTTATAAGCGATTATGAAAGGACTTTAATGAAAGGATAAGGAATTTATCGGGGTGATTTTTAATTCTTGCCCTATGAAAATGCATTTAGTCCTGTAATGTCCATTCCGGTGATCAGTAAGTGTACATCGTGGGTGCCTTCGTAAGTAAGTACGGTCTCCAGATTCATCATATGACGCATGATGGGATATTCATTGGTAATGCCCATGCCGCCGAATATTTGCCTTGCTTCACGAGCGATGTTCAGTGCCATAGCTACATTATTTCTTTTAGCCATGGAAATCTGTGCTGAGGTGGCTTTCCCCTCATTGGCCAGTGATCCTAATCTCCATGCAAGTAATTGTGCTTTCGTAATTTCAGTAATCATCTCGGCCAGTTTTTTCTGTGTTAATTGAAATTGGCCAATGGGTTTACCAAACTGAATCCTTTGCTTGGAATAACGCAAAGCAGAATCATAACAATCCAGTGCAGCACCAATAGCACCCCATGCGATTCCGTACCTGGCCTTCGAAAGACAGGATAATGGTCCTTTCATGCCTTTTACATTGGGTAATAATTGTGATTTGGGTACAATCACATCTTCAAATACCAATTCACCGGTGATGGATGCCCGTAAGGACCATTTGCCATGTATCTCAGGAGCGGTGAATCCCTTAGTCCCTTTTTCAATGATCATTCCTCGTACTATACCCTGGTCATCTTTAGCCCACACTACCGCTACATCAGCCAGGGGAGAATTGGTGATCCAAAGTTTGGCACCGTTTAAAATATAGTAATCGCCATTCTCTTTAATCCTGGTTACCATGCTGCCAGGGTCAGATCCATGATCAGGCTCTGTGAGTCCAAAACAACCTATATATTCTCCGCTGCCGAGCATAGGAAGATATTTTTTTTTCTGTTCTTCTGATCCATATTTATAAATTGGATACATCACCAGGGAGCCCTGCACTGAGGCCATAGACCGCACTCCGCTATCCCCTCTTTCGAGTTCCTGCATGATCACGCCATAAGCCATTTCATCCAGGCCCTGGCCACCGTATTCAATAGGTAAGCTTGGGGCAAAAGCACCTATCTCTGCGAGGCCTTTAAAAAGATGGGTAGGGCATTCCGCTTTATTCGAATATTCTTCGATGATGGGCGACACTTCTTTTTTTACCCAATCCCTTACCGACTGCCTGATCAGTAGCAGTTCTTCACTAAATAAGGAGTCTACATTATAATAATCGTGATGTTGAAACAGATCTTCTTTATTGGCGGATTTCATCGCGGATGGATTTAAATGTAAAAATAGATGTAAAAGAGGAATTATGAAGTGTTCAAGTTTTAAGATTATAATGTCATGACCGATAATGATGAGAAATTAAAAAAAAACTTTATAAAAGTTAAAGTAACTCAAATAACTAATTTAATTTTGATATATTAATAAACTTAAACCAAAAAACATGAAAAAATTCTTTTTTCCATTTTTATTATTAGTTTTTGTACTCAGTTGTTCAAAAGATACCATCACTGAGAATTCAGATATATTAGAGGAAAGAGGTATTAAAGGGAAAGTAACCGTCTGCCATAAAAACGGCCAGGGTGTATTTCATCCTATCTCTATATCTGCAAATGCGCTTGCTGCACACCTTGCACATGGTGATTACAATCCTGATGCAGATGGTGATGGGCACACCGCTCCGGGATCATGTACCGGTGATGGGCTTGACTGTGATGACCACAATCCTGAGGTATGGGAAAATTGCTGTGAGGAAGATTGTCAACCTGTAGTTTCGGTACAATTGCTGAATTGCATTGGTGGTTGGGCCAATTATCTTACATGTCCTGAAATTATAGGTGCCGTGGAAGGTGTAGTAATATTTGGTCAAAATGCAATAATATCCGCACTAAAAAGTAATAATGGGATTTATTCATTTTTCCATGAAACAAGTACGGATATATGTTTTTATGCATTTAATGAACTCACTGGAACAGGAACTATTACGCTGGAACAATGGCAAGAAAGCCGGGATGAAATTTTGAATTATATAGATAGCCATCCGGCACTTTTAAATAGTTGTGAAAATAATGGTCTTGTTTCCAGAGCCGATGCTTCCTTAAAATTTTCCGGCAATAATGCTGGATTAAATTCGAATACATTACCTGAGCAGGTAAAATCACAGATACAGGATCTGAAATCCAAATTCATATTGAATAAGGAACAATAATACAACGGCTTTTTTTGTAACAACCAAAGGTCATTTATTGCAAAATAGATGACCTTTGTTTTAAAAACTAAGTCTTACATTTATTACAATGTTTTATACCTATGAAACCTGTATTCTTTAAAACTCCCGCTGATTTTCGAAAATGGTTGCAAAAAAACCATCTTGAAAAAAAAGAATTGATAGTAGGTTTTTATAAAAAAGATAGTGGAAAACAAAGTATAAACTGGCCTGAATCGGTACAACAAGCTTTGTGTTTTGGATGGATAGATGGAATCAGAAGATCTATAGATCATGAAAGTTATTGTATTCGCTTTACTCCCCGCAACCCTAAAAGTATCTGGAGTTCAATAAATGTGAATCACATGAAAATTCTGATAGCCCAAAATAAGGTAGCAGAGCAGGGACTAAAGCTGTTCCAGGAGCGTGATCTGAAAAAAGCAGGGATTTACAGTTACGAGCAAAACGAAGTGAATTTTTATAATGCTTATGCTAAGGTCTTTAAAAAAAATAAAAAAGCAAATGCTTGGTTTAAAAATGCTGCACCCTCTTATCAAAAAGCAGCTATCAACTGGGTAATGTCTGCAAAGCAGGAAACTACTCAACAAAAAAGATTAAATGAACTTATCAATGATAGCGAATTGGGTCTAAGAATAAAAAACTTGAGGCCTGTCGCATCCAAATCTAAAAGCAAATGATTCAATTTCAATATCAATATCCGGGATTTAAACTAAAAACGGCCATTAAAATAAAAGCCTGGCTCGCGGCGGTGGCCAGGGGTGAAAAGAAAAAAATAAGTTCGTTAGTATATGTTTTTGTAAATGATGAAGAGTTGTTACAAATAAACAGGATGGCGCTGAAACACGATTATTACACCGATATCATTACTTTTCCTTACTCCTATGAACCGATAGAATCTGAAATATACATCAGTGTAGACCGGGTAGCTGACCATGCCTCAAAGTATAAAGTGAAAGCTGAGGAGGAAATGGCCAGGGTAATGGTACATGGACTCCTGCATATGTGTGGGTATGCTGATAAGACTAAAATCGAAAAGAAACAAATGACCGAAAAAGAAGATTATTGGTTGAATAAATCTAAAATTCTGAAGCCTTTCACCTGAAAGGGTGACTTTTATTTTGGTCACATAATCGAAATTTGTATTAAATATCTACATGAAGTATTTCCTGCTGCTATTATTAATATTCAGTCTTGACCTGATTTATTCTCAGGCAGAACTACCGGCTGAAATACAGATTGCCTATTCATACCTAAGCTGCACACCGGCAGATCACCAGGATACCATATTAAAAAAGGTTGTATCGACACTGCAAAATCCCCAGATACTTTCAACGCTGACCGGTGATGTCAAAGTCGGGCTGCAAATACTGGCAGGAGAAATCAATTTTGAAAAAAAAAAATATGATATTTCTCTGAGGTATATTCTGGGTGCTCAGAATACCTATCAACCGTTGCATCCGGGAAAGTCACATTATTATATCCTTCTGTTACTGGGAAAGCTTTATTACCAAAGGGGGAATCATTTATTATCCGGTCAGCAATTTTTCGAAGCATTGAGATCGGAAAGTGTAAAAACCAATATTTTCCTGGAAAATGAAATCAGGGAATACCTGATGCGTATATACAATATCCTGCCCACCTTTAATCTTACTTCTGATTTTTTCGAGAAGTCAATTGATATAAAACAAAAATTGGGTGACGAACGCGGTGAAATGATGATAACGTATAAGCTGATCCAGTTATACTATACTAAAGGGGAGTACCAAAAAGGCATCCACACCGCTGATAAAGGAATAAGTCTTGCAAAAAAATTAAATGACGAAGATGTGGCTTTTTCCAATACAATAGAAAAAATAAATTGCCTTACTCGACTTGGCAGGCATACCCAGGCTGCAGAAGAATTGAAAAAAATAGAACACGACTTCAATCCAATAGATTTTCACCACATCACCAGGTATGAAACAGCCTGGGGTAATCATTATCTGGCTCTGCAAGATGAAAAACAAGCATTGGTGCATTATCGAAATGCTTTACCCAACCGGGCACCATTGATGGAACAGTACTTATATAAACACCAGTCTGAATCCTATGCCAAAGCGGGTATGATGGACAAAGCCTATGAAATTCAGAATAAATACATCGCTCAATTGAGTGAATCCTATTTGTCCAGCATCATGCCAGCCGTAATTCAAATGGAAGAAAAATCAGCCCGCACCATCCTGGATGAGCAAATTAAATACCTGAATGCACAAAATGCATTAAAGGATACTCTTTTTAAAAATCAAAAATTACTTGCTGATGCATTGGAGGCAAAAAATGTAATCCAGCAAAATCAAATTCAGGATCAAAAAGCATTAGGGGAAGCCATGGAGCGGGAAATGGTGTTGGAAAAAAGTCATACCTCCAATGAGAAAAAGTTGAGGATTGTATTTGGGCTCAGCAGTATTGCTTTAATGCTCATGGGTATCTGGATCTATACCTTATTTCATAAACAAAAAAATAAAAATAAAATCATACTCAAACAATCATTGGATAATGAAATGTTGATGAAAGAAGTACACCATCGTGTAAAAAATAATTTGCAGATCATATCGAGCCTGTTGGATATGCAATCCATGTCTATTAAAGATTCTACTGCATCGGAAGCCATCAAAGAAAGTAAAAACAGGGTACAAAGTATGGCTTTGATCCATCAGAATTTATATCACGATGGCAATATACGAGCCATCAAAATTGATGATTATTTAAAACATTTGGCCAGTAGTTTGTTCGATTCATATAATATGGATTCCCAAAAAATAAAATTAAACGCAGACATAGACCCTTTGTATTTGGATGTAGATACGGTGGTGCCACTGGGCATCATAGTAAACGAACTCATCACCAATAGTATTAAATATGCCTTTGGTGCAGTGCCGGTTGGCCAGGTATCCATAAAATTAAAATCCCTTCATGAGCAATTGTTCTTTCAGATCAGGGACTCCGGTAAGGGATTTCCGACAGGCTGGAGTCCTGATTCCAATTCTTCTTTTGGATATCAATTAATTAAAGCATTTGCTAAAAAACTAAAAGCAAAACTCAATGTATACAATGATCAAGGTGCGGTAATAGAACTCCAGATTGGTAAATTTAAAATAGCCGAAGCATGATGCAACCCAATATCAACACACTTGAACTAAAAATCTTAATTGTGGAAGATGAACCCTTGGTGGCGGAACACATCTCTACTTATCTGAATAATGCCGACTTTACGGTTTGTGGTATAGCCCATGATGACGAAGAGGCCAGGCATTTTCTACGAACACAATTACCGGATGCCGTGATACTGGATATCAATCTGGACGGCAATGTGGATGGTATACAATTAGCTGAATTTATAAACAAACAATATCACTTGCCATTCTTATTCCTCACCTCGTATGCTGATCGTGACACGCTCGAGAGAGCTAAAAAAGTAGAACCCTGGGGATATATTGTAAAACCATTTAATGAAAAAACACTCCAGGCCAGTTTGGAGATTGCCATCTCTAATTTTGCCCAGCGGCACAATCAACAAGTGCCCTTTATAGAGTTGGATAAAATAAATAAACATTTAATGACTTCCATTACAGCCCGGGAGTTTGATGTATTAAAACTGATTTATGATGGAAAGACCAATCAGCAAATAGCACAAGAATTGTATATAAGTCTAAATACAATTAAAAGACATATAAATAATGCTTACCTGAGTCTTGGCGCTACCTCACGGAGTACTTGTATTGCCAGGTTGAGGGAGTTGATGTTAAAATGACCCTAAATAGAAAAATTCACTTTTTTTTAATTTGATTGTAACCAAAAGTATTGGTAGGTTCATGATGCATGGAAGGTCCGAAGAGTATGCAGATCAATTTTCTTAAAAACAATATGGTGTACTCCTGATCGTTAATTTTGTTTTCCGAAAATATATTCCCCCTGAATACCAATATGATTTCTGGCGGGAGTGAGTACTTCAGTTAATTTAATACAATCTAAATCAGTAGTGTACAAAATATGTTCAAATGGCTGGACAAAAAGATGAGGTTCCCGTCTGCTGAGTCTTAATTTGGATTCGGTGATAAATTGTTGAAGTGTATAATCCCAGGGTGTGAGGCCCAATTCACCACTTACAAATACAGTTTTGTCTTCGTTTTTAACAAGCCATTTAGTAAGGTTGACAAAAAAACCATTTACTTTTTCAAAATCCGTATTGTCTAACCTGGGCAAAAGGTGACATGAAATAAAATGTACTTCTTTACCATTAATATCCAACATGACCTTTAACGCTGGAATAGAAAACAGGCCAATCGTATCATGAAACAGTAGGGTATCGATTTTATTGATTGGAAACTTACTGAAAATAATCATTCCAAAGGGATCAATGCGATTTAATTCTGCTGAATAAGGATATTGTCTTGATAAAGAATTTTTTATAACTTCCATCCAATCCGGAGTGGTTTCCTGTATTTGTACTATATCGGCCCCGCTATTAGTTAGTTTGGTGGTAAAATCATCGTACATATCGGCTCCTCCTGAAATGGTTACCTGGCAAATACTAAAATCGTTTGCCCTGCCTAGTAGAAAGGCAGGAATGCCACTATTGCTTTTTTGTTTAAGATACAAACTCAACATCATAGCCATAGCCAGGCAGGTAAACATAATGCGTGGTTTGTTTATTATCATAAAGGCCATAGCTGAACCCAAAAACAAAACCACTGCTTCAAAGGCATGTGCCGTAATTTTTTTAATTAATATGAAATTGGGGGTAAAAAATATGGTGCTGACCACCAAAATCATGGAAAAGATGATACCATACTCCACCCATTTTTTATCCAATAGTCTACTGATGACTCCTAGCCTCACAGGATATTAATTAAAAGAATAAATATAGATTAAATATATCATTCAAAGAAAATACCTTACGAATTCCAATTAAACGCTATACTGACTTGGAATTTCCTATTTTAGCCTGATGATTAAATGTATATTTCTTTTCTTCCTTCCATTAATAGCCTATGGTCAGTGGACTCGTTTAGAAACAATCAATTCCTGTACCGCAAGGGGAGAATCAGCGCTGGCCGAAATAAAAGGGAAAATATATCTTCTGGGAAGCAGAGGTATTCGACCTGTAGATGCTTTAGACTTATCCGATCAAAAATGGACTGCCCTGGCTAAACCACCTGTAGAATTACATCATTTTCAGGCCATCACTTTTAAAAATGAAATTTGGGTACTTGGAGGTTTGACTGGAAATTATCCTCACGAATTACCTGTAGATCATGTCTATATTTTTAATCCTAAAAAAAATGAATGGCGCCAGGGTCCAGCTTTACCTGCTAACCGATTGCGGGGATCATCCGGAGTAGCCTTGTATAAAAATGCAATATATCTGGTCTGTGGTATTCAGGATGGGCACTGGGATGGCCATGTTGCGTGGTTAGACAAATACGAACCAAAGAAAAATAAATGGACCACACTTGCCGATGCTCCCCACGCACGTGATCATATATCCGTACAGGTGGTCAACGGAAAACTTTATGTGACAGCAGGTCGTCGTACTACCGCCAAAACAAATAATGTAATAAATATAAAAGAAGCGGCAACTGATGTATATGATTTTAAAAGCAATACGTGGACCACATTACCCGCATCTGGAAACATACCAACATTGAGGGCAGGATCCAGTGCCATAACCTATAAAAATCAATTGATTGTAATCGGAGGTGAAAGTGATAGCCAGGTGCCAGCGCACGCTGAAGTGGAATCCTTAAACACCATTACCAATACCTGGACTAAACTTCCCAATCTAAATCAAGGTCGGCATGGTACGGGAGCCATCCTTATGAAAAATAAAATTTACATCATAGGTGGTGCCGGAAACAGAGGCGGGGGACCAGAGCTGAGCAGCGGAGAGGTGATGGTTTTAAAGTAGAGGGTTCAGATAAAAATATTGAAACCATTTCATCGGGCTTTTTCTATATTAATAATCAATAGTCTCTTCCAAGATCAAATATCACACCCAGGCTGGTAAATTCTTTTTTGTAGGCCAGGGGCTGGTCGTTTAATTTAATGGATTTTCCGAGCTGTAGTTGTAGTTTGAGCCATCTGTATCCAAATCTTGCTGTAACTGCAGGCTCTAAAAACATCCAGGTAGGCTTATTGATATCTGCCAGATTATTTGTGATAAGTTCCTGTGTAGAGTAGGTAGTGGTTGGTTTTTGAAATTTACCGGCTACAAAACGGGGAGTAAATGCCAATTCGAATATACTATGATGATATCCCAGGCTTGGTTGAAAGAAAAAACGGGCCCCCTTTGCTTCAAATGTCTTTCCATTTTCTTTGGTATAAGTCTTTCCCACACCTGCACCCACAAATGCTTCGTATTTAAGATTATTTCTTGATCTGCTGAATCCTCCGATGCCTAATTCACCAAAACTTCCTTTTCCGTATACTGCATCGATATCTTCACCTTCTTTTTTAAACATACCATTTGCCATCACGGCGAAATTGGGGCCCAGGCTGGCTGCAAATTGTACATTGCCGGCAAAGTCACCGCTCAGCCTCATTTGGTTGCGATCATCAAACAAAGGCACATTGACGGTATTGGGAACATAAGCTGTCTTACACGAGAATAATACGAAGACCGTAAAAAAAATGAATAAAGTTTTACACATATCTAATTGAATTAGTCAGTTAAAATTATTAATTTTTCTTTAAAATAGAAGTTTAGTAGGTTTGAGTATTCATTAATACTCCCAATTCCATTCATTTTCTTCTGTCCGGTACTGATTTTTGGTTTGAATTCTTTCTACTTGTCGGTCTATAATTAATTGGGCTAATGCTTTGGGTACATTTGCCTTATGATGTAATGCAAGTTGAATTTTGTGTTCCGGTACATCCATTCTGTATAAATAGCTAAATAGCAATTCCGGCTGATGCTGCAGAAGGTCTTCCACCTTTAATTCCATGGCAGCCACGAAAGCGGCCCGATCCAGATAATCATCCAGATTAGTTAGTTCCGGGAAATTGGCTGATGAGTTTTCCATTTAATAAATCAGTATATTATTTCAACCTGGCCGTAATATTAAAATCCTGCAATACAGCATCCAAAATAGGATCCTGCCCTTTCACGTATTTTTCTTTTAAATGATAACCATAAAATTTACTCAGAGAATTCCAATAGGTAGCGGTAAAACTTCCTTTCACATCTTTGATCAGATCATAGAACGGAACA